>NZ_BAAGXS010000088.1:0-5203 GCF_054779715.1 Actinophytocola sediminis
GCCGGGGCCGCCCGGCCGCGGCCGCCGCGCGCCGGGCCTTGTCCAGGAACTGTTCGTGGGCCCCGCTGGTGAACGTGGTCCACGGCCGGAACGAGGTGCCCCGGCCGGAGATCTCGAAGGCGGCCTCGGCGTTGGTCGCCGGGTCGAACAGGTCGCGGTCCCGGTCGAGGTCGAACTGGCGGCGGCGTTCCGGCCCGAGCGCGCCGAGCATGTTGATCTGCCACAGGCCGTAGGAGTCGTCCGGCGGGGTGTCGTTGTGTGCCGTGGTCCGGCCGCTCGACTCGGCCAGCGCGATCGCGACCGCGGTGGTGAGGTCCCGGCCGCGGAAGCCGGCGTCGTGCGCGTACTCGGCGATCTGCCGTGGCGACAGCGTGGTCATGGCGCCGAGCGTGCCCCGGCCGCGCGCGGGTGATCATGGAGAGTGCACGACCGGGCACCCGGACTGCACGGATGAAACACCCGTACGGTCTCTTGTTAGCGGTCTGGTGGCGTGCCAAACTCGCGCGCCGTCAGGTTTTCTTCACCGCCGATCGCTTCGCGAAGGCCAGGGTCAACATGAAGATCGTGTTCACCGGTGAGCGGAGCCTGGTCGCCCCGCTCACCTGGGGCCAACGACAGGTCATGCGTCAGCGCAGCGCACTCAACCTCGGTCGGGTCCTGGACACCCCGCCGGTGCTGGTGCCGCTGGCCGTGGACGCGATCACCGCGCTCGTCGGCCGGCACGAGGCGCTGCGCACCAGACTGATCGGCCCCGACCGCCCGGAGGACCTGCCGGCCGACCTGGCGGACGGGGTCGCCGAGCTGGTCCGCCAGCAGGTCGCCAGCACCGGCGGGATCTCCCTGGACGTGGTGCACTGCGGCGTCGACGAGACCGCGACGGCGGTCGCGCAGGCGCGTACCCGGCTGGTGGTGCCGCCGTTCAACCACGTCGAGGAGTGGCCGCTGCGGGTGGCCGTCGTGGTGGCCGCCGACATCGTGCGGCACATCGTGCTGGCCTGCAGCCCGCTCGCGGTCGACGACCACGGCATGGAGCTGGTGGTCAAGGACCTGCGGCTGTTGTTGCGCGGCGCGCTGCCGGTCCGCTCGGCCGCCCAGCCGGTGGACGACGCCGAGCGGCAGCGCACCGATGGCGGGGAGCTCACCGAGCGCGCGATCCGGCACTGGCGCACCGAGCTGCGCCGGGCCACCCTGGTCACCGCCCCGCCCGGCGAGCCGGCCGCGGCGACCCTGCGGTCGACGACGCTGGCCAACGCCGCGCACGTGGTCGCCCAGCGGCACGGCGTGCGGCCGTCGACGGTGTACCTGGCCGCGGCCGCGAAGGTGATCGGCACGCTGACCGACCAGCACCTGGTCGCCATGCGCACGGTGGTGAGCAACCGGTTCCGCCCCGACTGCCGGGACGTGGTCGGCGCGATCGCCCAGGACGGGCTGGTCGTGCTCAACCTCGCGGTGCCCAGCTTCGGCGACCTGGTGGACCAGACCTGGCGGACCGTGGTGCGCGCGCACCGGTTCGCCCGCTACGACCCGGACAAGCTGGCCAAGGCGGTGCCCGGCCGGCCGTTCGCCAGCATCGACGTCCGGCCGCTCGGGCACCGGGAGCCGCCGCCGGCTGGTCCCCGGCCGGTCGGCGGCTGCCAGCTCACGGTCGGCCGCTCGGAGGTCAGCCTGCACGCCGACACCCCGCTGGTGCCGGTCGAGGACAGCCTGCGGGCGCTGGAGAACCTGCTGTTCTCGGCCGCCTACCAGGTGAAACCGGAAAGTGTCGGACCGGGAGCCTGATGCCCTGAATGAGGCATTCGGGACGTTCAACGCCCCGAATGACCCATTCGGGGCATGACCGAGACTCGCCAGTCGAGCCACTCCTTCGGGGCCCTGCCGGCCCGTGGCACCCGAAGACCTTTGTAGGCTGGCCGCCGGTCGAGCGAATTGAGCTGGAGGCGCAGTGGGTTCTTCGGATCTGCTCACCGTGGGCGTCGACGCCCGGGGCAGTGCGGTCGTGGTGTCGGTTCGGGGCGAGCTGGACCTGGCCACCGTGCCGGTGCTGCGTGAGCAACTGACTGGCCTGTCCGAGCTGGCTTCGGTGCCCTCGCCGCTGGTCGTCGACCTGTCCGGGCTGACCTTCATCGGCTCGGCGGGGCTGGCCCTGCTCGTCGACCTGAACAACCAGTGCGTCGAGCGCGGGGTGCTGCTCGCGCTGGTGGCCACCGGCTCGGTCGTGCCGCGCGCCATCCAGGTCACCGCACTCGACCAGGTCTTCTCCGTGCACGCCAGCCTCGACGACGCGTTGGGCACGCCGGCGGCCGAGTAGTCAGGCCGAGTGGTCAGAGCGCGAACACCAGCCGGACCGTCGTGCCCTGCTGGTCGGTCTCGATGACCACCTGATCGCACACCCCTTCCATCAGGCGGATGCCGCGGCCTCGGTTGCCCGCCGGGCCGGGGGTGCGCCAGGTGCCGAGGTCGGCCACCACGACCTCCAGCTCACCGGCGTGCACCGTGGCCGTGGTGTGCACGGTCTGCTGGTGGTCGAGCTGGTAGCCGTGCTCCAGCGCGTTGGTCCACGCCTCGCCCGCGGCCAGGCTCGCCCGCTCGATCACGTCCTGGTCGACCGACCACGCGGTGAGCCAGGTCTGCAACGCCACCCGCGCCGGCCGCAGCTGGGTCGGGTCGGCCGGGAACGACCTGGCGAACCGGGCCGCGCCGGGGGCCGCCTGGCGGTAGAGCAGCACCGCCACGTCGTCGGCGCCGGTGCGGGGACCGACGGCGCCAAGCACCCGGTCGGCCAACGCCTCCTCCGGCACCCGCCTGCCGGCGACCACGATGTCGGCCGCCGCGTCGATGCCGTCGTCGATCGGCCGGCCAGGACGCTCCACCAGGCCGTCGGTGTACAGCAGCAGCGTCGAGCCCGGGGTCAGGGTCACCGTCTGCTCCGGCCGGGGAGCCGGCACCCGCACGGCGAGCGGGACCGACGATGCCTGGTCGAGCAGGGTCCGGTGGCCGTCGGGGTCCACCACGATCGGCGGCGGATGGCCGGCGGAGCTGTAGGTGAGCACGCCGGTGTCCGGCGAGAGCCACGCGCACAGCACGGTCGTGCACGCGCCGCCCTCGAGCGTGCCGGCGAACCCGTCGAGCGCGCTCAGCGTCGCCGCCGGGCTGTTGTGCTGCAGCAACAACGCCCGGCACGCGCTGCGCAGCTGGCCCATCACGGTCGCCGCCGCCAGCCCGCGCCCGACACAGTCGCCGACCACCAGCCCAGTGCCGCCGTAGGGCAGGTCGACGATGTCGTACCAGTCGCCGCCGACCTCCAGCGGGCGCTGGGCGGGCTCGTAGCGGGCGGCGAACCCGCCGCCGGGGGTGGTCGCCGGGCTGAGGATCGACCGCTGCAGGGTGACCGCCACGGTCCGCTGCTGCTCGAAGGACCGCGCCCGGCTCAACGCCATCCCGAGCTGCCCGCACAGCGCGTGCAGCAGGTTGCGGTCGGAGCTGTTCAGCGTCGGCTCGGCGGGCAGCGCCAGCCAGACCACGGTGTGCTCGCCGAGCACGTCGATGGTGGCCCCGGCACCCGCGCCCGACCCGGTCGCGTCCGCCGGCCGGCTGGTCACCGAGAGTCCTGGCTGGTGGCGCAGGTCCTCCAGCTCCAACCGGACGTCGGCCGGCAGCGACTCCCACGGCCTGCCGGCCAGCACCGTCGGCTGTCCGGCAGGGTCCCAGGCCACCACGGTCACCACCTCGGCGCCCCAGGACGCGCCGAGGTGTTCGGTGGCCACGGCCAGTACCTCGTGCACCTCGGTGGCCCCGGCGAGCTGCTCGGCGAACCGCGCCTGGATCACCTCGCGGTCGCTCTGCTGGGCACGCAGCCGCGCCAGCTCGATGGTCGAGCGCACCCTGGCCAGCAGCTCGACCGAGGAGAACGGCTTGACCAGGTAGTCGTCCGCGCCGGCGTGCAGCGCGTCCGCGGTCGCCTTCGCGCCCGCCTTGGCCGACAGCAGGATGATCGGCACGTTGCGGGTGGTCGGGTCGCCGCGCAGCGCGTTCAGCAGCGCCAGGCCGCTCATCCTCGGCAGGTTGGCGCCGGCGAGCACCAGCGCGGGCTTCATCGCGCGGGCCAGGGCCAGCGCGGTGCCGGCGTCGGTCGTCGCCTGGATCGTCCACTGTGGACTTAACAGGCGGACGAGGTAGCCGCGCAGCTCGGCGTTGTCCTCGACGACCAGCACGGGCGGGCCGCCGTCGAGGGTGCGCGGCGGCTCCTGGACGTTGGTCAGCCAGCCGAACGCCTCCGCCAGGTGCACCTCGCGCACCCAGCCGGGATGGCGGGCCGGGGAGCTCAGCGCGCCCGCGCCGTAGGGCAGTCGCACCTCGAACGTGCTGCCGGTGTCCTCGGCGCTGTGCGCGGCCGCGGTGCCGTCGTGCAGCGCCACCAGCTCGTTGACCAGCGCGAGCCCGATGCCCGCGCCCTCGCCGGTGCGCCCGGTGTTGCCGTGCACCCGGTGGAACCTGTTGAACAGCAAGGGAAGCTGGTCGGGCGGGATGCCGATGCCGGTGTCGGTCACCGTCAGCACCACGTCGTCGGCCTCGCCGCGCAGCCGCAGGGTGATCCGGCCGTCCAGGGTGAACTTGAGCGCGTTGGAGAGCAGGTTCAGCACGATCCGCTCCCACATCTCCCGGTCGACGAAGGCCATCCTGGACAGGTCGGGACTGTCCACCTCGAACTCCAGCCCGCCGTGCTCGATGGCCGGCGCGTAGGACGTGGCGATCTCCCTGGTGAGCTGACCGAGCTCGGTGGCGACCCGGTCGGCCAGCAGGCCGCCGCTGGAGATCCGGGTGACGTCGAGGAAGTCGCTGAGCATCCGGCGCAGGCGCGCGGCGTTGCGGTAGATCAGCCGGACCCGTTCACGCTGGGCGGGCGGCAGTGGCTGGTCGGTGTCCGCGAGCGCCTCCTCGGCCGGCGCGGACACCATGGTGAGCGGGGTGCGCAGCTCGTGGCTGGCGCTGGCCAGCAGATCGCTCTTGGCGGCGTCGAGCTCCTCCAGCTCGGCCATGCGGCCGCGGTCCTGCCGGCGGGACTCGGCGGCCACGATGGCCGCGGTCGCCGCGTGCGCGACCAGGTCGGCGAGCTCGCGGGCGCGCTTGTCGTCGTCGACGCCGGCGACCAGGACGCCGAGTCCCCCTTCGGCGCCGCGGAGCGGCAGCGCGACGGCCCGCGCGG
>NZ_BAAGXS010000089.1:0-100688 GCF_054779715.1 Actinophytocola sediminis
GCCTCGCCCGCGCCGATCTCGTGCAGCAACCAGAGCCGGGACTGGCCGTCGGTCGCCGGTCGGGTGCCCGTCGGCGCGGGGGGTGGCGCCTGTGGGTCGGCGCGGCGCGGCCGGGCGGCCAGCGCGGTCACGGTGGCACCGGCGAGCAGCCAGGACGGCGTGACGTCCAGGCCGGTTCGCTGGCGCAGCTCGGCGATCAGCTCCACCGCGCGCACCGAGTCCAGGCCCTGGGCCACCAGTGGCCGGTCGGGGTCGACCGGCTTGCCGAGCACCTCCGCGACGGTCCGCGCGACCGGCTCGTCGGGCACCAGCCCCGGTGTGGCGACGGGGGCGCGTTGCTGGAACCGGTCGCGCAGGTACCGGTCCCTGGCGGCCAGCCGGCGCGGTTTGCCGCTGGAAGTCCGGGGCAGCGTCCCGCGCCGGACCAGCACGACGTCGTCGAGGTGCGCGCCGTGTTCGAGGACCACCGCCGCGCGCACGGCGGCGACGACCTCGTCCTGGTCGCCGCCGAGGGTGGCCTCGTGCACCAGGACCAGCCGGGCGCTGTGCCCGTCGTCGACCTGGAACGCCGCGCCCCGGTCGGGCAGCAGCGCCGGATGTGCCTGCTGGGCAACGATCTCGAGGTCGCGGGGGTAGTGGTTGCGGCCGCGCAGCACGATCAGCTCGGTGCGCCTGCCGGTGACGTACAGCTCGCCGTCGTCGAGGAAGCCGAGGTCGCCGGTGCGCAGGAAGCGTCGCGGGTCGCCGGCCAGCGCGCCGCCGAACACCTCGCGGGTGGCCGCGTCGGCCCGCCAGTAGCCGCGGGTCACGGTCGGGCCGGCCACCCAGATCTCGCCGACGGTCCGGTCCTGGCACGGCTGTGCGGTGTCCGGGTCGACCACCGCGACCGTGTCCGGTGTCCTGGCGTGCCCGCAGCCGACCAGCGGCGGCCCGGCGTCGGGCGGGTTCGTGGTCACCGCACCCGAGCCGCCGGTGACGAACAGGGTCGCCTCGGCGAGTCCGTAGCAGGGTTGGAAGGCCGCCCGGCGGAAGCCGGCCCGGCCGAACCGCGCCGTGAACGCGTCCAGGGTGGCCGCGCGCACCGGCTCGGCGCCGACCAGCGCCGTGCGCCACGAGCTGAGGTCCAGTCCGGCCAGCTCGGCGTCGCTCACCCGGCGCACGCACTCCGCGTAGCCGAAGTCCGGCGCCACACTCGCGGTGGCGCGGTACTCGCCGATGGCCCGCAGCCAGCGCACCGGCCGGCGCAGGAACGACATCGGCGACAGCAGCACGGCCGGGAACCCGGCGTACACCGGCTGCACGATGCCGCCGATCAACCCCATGTCGTGGTAGGGCGGCAACCAGCTGACCGCGACGGTGTCCGCGCCCGCGTCCAGCACCTGGCGCAGCACCTCGGCGTTGTGCAGCAGGTTGTCGTGCCCGACCACGACGCCCTTCGGGTCACCGGTGGAGCCGGAGGTGTACTGCAGGAAGGCCGGCACCTCGGTCCGGGGCGCGGTGAACGTCCAGTCGTCGGCCAGTTCTGCTGGCACCTCGTCCACGATGACCACGTGCTGGGCCGCGAGCCGGTCGGGCAGCGACGGCACGGTCGCCCGGTCCACCAGGACGACCTCGGCGCCGGAGTCGGCGAGCACCGCGAGCACCCGCTCGCCGCCGGTGCGCCCGGTGGGCGCCGGTGCCGGCACGGCGATCATCCCGGCGTACAGGCAGCCGAAGAACCCGGCCACGTACTCCGCGCCCGGCCGGCACATCAGCAGCACCGTGGCGCCCGGCGCGGCCACGTCGGTGATGGCCGCGGCCACCGCGCCGGCCAGCCGGTCGAGCTCGGCGTAGGTCAGCGGGTGAGCGGTGTCCTCGTCGTCGAGGACGGTGAACGCGGTCCGCGACCCGGAGTCCTCGGCTCTGGCGTGCAACACCTCCGCGATGGAGTCGGCCACCTCAGGCCTCCTGGCGCGACGGCACCCGGCGCTTGCTCCGGTCGACCCGCCGGATGGGCGCGGCCGCCGGTTCCGCGCCCGCCTTCGCCTCGGCGGCGAACGCGGCCACCTCGGCGATGGTCGGCGCGGCGAACAGCTGCCCCAGCGGCACGTCCACGTCGCACACCTCGCGGATGCGGTCCACCACCTCCGCGCCCATCAACGAATGCCCGCCGAGGGCGAAGAAGTCGTCGCGCACGCCGAGCTGCTCGATGCCGAGCACCTCCGACCAGATCGTGCTGATCACCCGCTCCAGCTCGGTACGCGGCTCCTCGTGCTGATCCAGACCGGCGCCCGCGCTCGCGGTGACGGGCACCGGGAGCAGCGCGGGGTCGATCCGGTCGTCGGGGCCGACGGGCCAGGCCGTCACCGGGATCACCTGTGCCGGCAGCTGGTGCTCGGTCAGCCACGCCCGCAGGTGTGCCTGCACCACCGGGACGGTCCGCGCCGCGTCGGCCGCCCGGCCAGGGTCGTTCGCGTGGTCGCGCAGGGTGCCGGACACCGGGCCGTGGCACAGCGCGGGCGAGGCCGCGCCGGCCGGCACGAACACCACGTCGAGGGTGTCCGCGCCGCCAGCGCCCAGCGTGAACTCCGCCCGGCGTCCGTGCGCCGCGGCCATCTCGGCCAGATCCGCCGGGTCGGCCCCGGCGGTCGAGTCCGGCGGCAGTTGGCCGATCGTGCGGTGTGGGTGCCGGCCGGCGAGCCGGGCGCGGGACCGGCGGGCCAGCCGGGCATCCGGGATGCCGCGCAGGCCGACGAGCCGGTCGCCCGCGGTACGCAGTACGTCCGGGTCATCGGCCCAGTCGATGTCCTCGGCCGGGATGGTTCCGGTGCGCAGCAGGACGTCGAAGCGCCCGGCGGACAGCTCGTCGTGCCGGCGGCCGGTGCGCGGCAGCACCGAGACACCGGTGATCGCGGCGAACCGGTCGTCGCCGACGAGCGTGGCGAACCCGGCCGGGTCAAGCAACAGCTCCGGTTCGGCCTGCGCGCGCACCGCGGCGGTGGCGCACAGCTGGCCCTCGGTGGTCTCCGGCGGCAGGACGTCGAGCAGGTCCGCGGTCCTGGCGGCGAGCTCGAGCGGCCAGGACCGCAGGTCGGTCAGCAGTACCGCACCACCGGGCGCGACGACCCGCAGCGCCTCCTCGAGCACCGCGCACAGGTAGTTCACCGACGGGAAGTACCGCGTCAGGGAGTTCACCACGACCAGGTCGGCGGTGTCGTCCTCGATGTCGGCCAGGTGGTCGGGGGCGTGCCGCAGCAGGCGCACCGCGTCGGTGCGGCCGGCGAGCCAGTCGCGGTGCTGCTCGATGTGCGCCAGCGCGTTGGCCGACGGGTCGACGCCCCAGTAGGCAACGCACCGGGGAGCGAGGCGGAACAGCAGGGTGCCGGTGCGGCAGCCGACCTCGATCACCCGTTTCGGCGCGAGGTCCAGCACGCGGGCCGCGGTGGTCTGCGCCCAGTCCCGCATCGCGTCCTCGGCCAGGTAGGCGCCGCTGTGCGGGCTGGTCCAGCCGGACAGGTTGAGCGCCGGGTCCTCCTGGACCGGGCGTTCCAGGTAGGCCTGCTCGAAGCGGGACCGGTCGTCGGGCGGGTCCTGCGGGGCGGCGAGCTGGACGTGGGCGACGGTCGTGCCGTCCGGCTCGCGGTTGGCCAGCGCCGCGACGACGGCCGGATGGGTCTCCAGCGCGGCGCGGACCTGTCCGGTGGCCGCCGCGTGCCCGTTCACCGGGACGCGGTCGGTGACCGGGCCGAGCAGCCGGACGCCCTCCTCGGGCGCGTAGGTGGCCAGCTCGCCGGTGCGCAGCAGCCGCTCGCCGGGATGGGCCGGGTCGGGCACCAGCGCCGCCGCGGTGGCCTCGGACTGTCCCCAGAAGCCGGGTGCGGCCGCCGGACCGCCGACGCACAGTTCGCCGCACACACCGTCGGGCACCAGCCGGCCGCGCTCGTCGAGTACCGCGATCCGGACGCCGGCCGCCGGCACGCCACCGGTCGCGATGGCCGTCGGCGCGATCGCCGGGCCGTACCGGAACGACACGGACGCGGCGGCCGCCCGGGTGAGCCAGGCCGACGGCGGTTCCCCGCTGGCCGCGATCCTGGCCGCCGGGAGTCCAGGGCCGAGCAGGCCGGCCAGGGTCGTCGACGGCAGGCAGGCGACGGCGGCGGGGTGGTCGGCGAGCAGCCGCCGCAGCGACCCGGTGTCCCTGGCCGCCGGCAGGACCAGCCGGGCGCCCGCGCCGAGCGCGCACAGCACCTCCGCCGGCCAGGCGTCGCCGGCCGGTGAGCTGGCGACCACCACGGTGTCGGCGGCCAGCTGGTCGGCGGCGAGCTGGCCGATCCTGGCGGCCAGCCCGGCGCGGGTGACCACCAGCCACCGGTCGGCGGCCCTGGTCAGCACGGCCGTGGCGCCGAGGTCGGCCGGCCGCGCCGGGGCGGTCGCGCCGAGCGTCTCGCGGTCGAGCAGGCAGACGCGGTAGCCCGCCGACTCGGCGGTGCCGAGGGTGACCACCAGCTCCGCCCCGGTCTCCCCGGCGACCTCGGCGAGCAGCTCCGGCCGGTCCACCGCGACGTACACGCCGCCGGCGGCCAGCACCGCGAGCAGGGCGGCTACCTGGTCGGCCGATGGCGGCAGGCACACCACGACCGGCCGCTCCGGCCCGACGCCGTGCCCCAGCAGAAGGTGGGTGAGCCGGCCGACGCGGCCGGCCAGCGCGGCGCGGGTGACCTGCTCGCCCGCGACCTCGACGGCCACCGCGGCCGGCGCGGCCGCCGCCGTGTCGGCGACCGCCTGGAGTGGATCGGTGTCGTGGCCGGCGGTGGGCTCGGTGCCGGTGCCGGCCGCGACGGGCAGCGCGGCCACCGGGGTGTCCGGCCGGTCGGCAACCGCCGCGAGCACGGCGGTGAACCCGTCGACGATCCTGGCCACCATCGGGCGGGTGAACAGCTCGACGGCGAACCAGACGAACCCGTCGATAGCCTCGCCGTCGGGGTACAGCTCGAACTCCAGGTCGAAGCGGGCCTTGCCGGTGTCCAGCCCGGCCAGCTCCACCTCCAGCTCCGGCAGGTCCAACGCGGGCGGGGCGGTGTTGTGCAGCCCGAACATGTGCCGCACGATCGGCGTGGCCGCCGACGCCGTCCGCTCCGGGTTCACCGCCTCGATGATCCGGTCGAACGGCACGTCCTGGTTGGCGTAACCGTCCAGGCACGCCTGCCGCGCACCCGCCAGCAGCTCACGGAAGCTCGTCTCCGGCGCCACCCGCAGCCGCAGCGGCAGGGTGTTCACGAAACAGCCGATCATGCCCTCGATCTCGGCCCGGTTCCGGTTGGCCACCGGGGCGCCGACCACCACGTCGTCCTGCGCGCTCCACCGCGACACCACCACCGCGAACGCGGCCACCAACACCATGTACAGCGTCGCGCCAGCGGACTCACCCAGCTCCCGCAGCCGACGCACGAGCGGCGCGGGCAGCCGGCAGGGCACCGAGTCCCCGTCCCAGGACCGGAGGTTGGGCTGGGGCCGCCCGGCCGGCAGGTCCAGCAGCGGCGCGCCGGCCAACCGGTCCCGCCAGTAGTCGAGCTGAGCGTCCAATGTGGACCCGGTGAGCCATTCCCGTTGCCACGCGGCGAAATCGCCGTACTGCAGCGACAGCTCCGGCAACGGGGAGGGCCGGTTGGCGGCGAACGCGCGGTAGATCGCGCCGAGCTCGGTCAGCAGCACGCCAAGCGACCAGCCGTCGGTGGCGATGTGGTGCTGGCACAACACGAGCACGTGCCGCCGCGGTCCGAACCGGACCAGCAGCGGCCGGAGGAACTGGTCACGTTCCAGGTCGAACGGCCGGGCCGCCTCGGTCAGGCCGACCGCGCGCAGCCGCGCCTCCTGGTCGGGCGCCGGCACCTCGCTCAGGTCGACCACCGGCAGCGACACCGGCCGCGGCGGGTTCACCCGTTGCACCGGGCGGTTGTCGGCGAGGTGGTAGGTGGTGCGCAGCACCTCGTGCCGGCGGACCACCTCGTCCAGGCTCGCGCGCAGCACGTCCACGTCGACCCGGCCGGTGAGCCGGGCCGAGCCGGCGATGTTGTAGAGCGTCGACCCCGGCTGCAGCCGGTCGAAGAACCAGATCCGTTGCTGGGCATAGGACAGCGGGAAGCCGGTGCGGTCGGCCCGCCGGGTGACCGTCTCGCGGGCCGGCACCGGCAGGCCCCGGTCGGCCAGCAACCGGTCGAGGGCGTCGCGCTGGGAGTCGGACAGGTTCGCCAGACGCATGGCTACTCGCTCCCCTGCCGGGCGCCCGGCGCCACGGCCAGCATCGCGTCGATGTCGCCGGTCAGCCTGCTCAGCACGGCGTCCTCGGCGCTCTGGATGAAGAAATGCCCGCCGGGGAACACCGCCACGTCGTGGTCGCCGTCGCTCTGCGCGGCCCAGCCGGCCGCGTTCCGCGCGGTCGCCTCGGGATCCTCGGCGCCGAGGTAGGTGCGCACCGGACAGTCCAGCGGCGGCCGGGTGCCGAACCGGTGCCCGGCGATCATGCCGAAGTCCGCGCGCACCAACGGGATCAGCAGCGACAGGTACTCGGGGTCGGCCATGATCGCCGGATCGGTGCCGCCGCTGGCCCGCAGGAAGGCGAGCACGTCCTCGTCGCTCATCGTCGCCACCTCCGGTGGCACGTGCTCGGTCTCCGGCGCGGCACACGCACCGGCGACGAACAACGCCGGCCGGTGACCGAGCCGGCGGAACAACTCCAGCGCGAGCAACGCGCCCATGCTGTGCCCGTAGACGACCAGCGGCCGGTCGGTCAGCGCCGCCACCTCGTCCAGCAGCGGGCCGTCGACCACCTCCGCCACACTGCGCGGCGGCGGCTCCCGCAGCCGCGCGCCGTGGCCGGGCAGCTCGACCGCCAGCACCGCGATCCGGCCGGGCAGCCGCTTGGCCCACCGCCGGTAGATCTGCGGCCCGCTGGCACCGGGCGGGAAACACAGCAGCCGCGCCGCCGCACCGTCCCGCGCGGTCCAGTCGCGCAGCCAACGCGCCATCACGTACCCGCCACCTTCATGCCGTAAGCCAGCCCCGGAGCGGGGTGTGGCCGGGTCGCGGCCACACCCCGCTCCGGGGGTTTCCTGATCTGCAGAACCGGACTGTCCGCGCCAGGCGGCTCAGCCCCGTCTCACCACCGTCAGCGGGCGGCGAGCCGCTCGTGGGCGATGCCCTCCTGGGCCGTCCGCTCGTGCGCGATGCCCTCCTGGGCGGTGCGCTCGTGCGCGATGCCTTCCTGGGCGATCCGGACCGGAACTGGGCGCCGGGCGCCGATCTCCTCGATCATGACCTAACCTCCTTCATGGGTTTCAGGACTCCTGCCGTAGTCAGGCCGGAGAGCGTGTCGGCGGACAGTGCGACCGGCTGCCGACCCGTCCTGGCCTGACCAATGCGGTTCAGCTCGCCGACGAGCTCGTCATCCACGAGGAAGTACCTGAGCTGACCGCCCTCCCGGAGAACCAGGTAGTTACCGGGTTTCTCCACGCGTGTCGCCCCGTCGTCGCGGGACAGCACGGCGAGAGGTTCACTGAGCCGGACCAACTCGTACGCTTCCGGCCGGTACCAGCCGCTCGTCCCCGCGCTCGTCACCTGCAGGTCCTCCCCCGGCGGCGTCACGCTCAGCGTCAGCTCCGCGCTCTCCAGCTCGAACGCCTCCCGGGTGCGCCGGGACACCTCGATGGTGGCGAACTCGCGGGCGAAGACCGTGCGCTCCAGCTGCCGGCGTTCCCTGGCGGGTACCGCGAGCAGGTCACCGACCTGGTCGGCGATCCTGGCGAGCAGCAGCCACGGCGACTGCCGGTCGGTGACCACGTACTGCAGCAGGGTGCGGGAGAAGCTGGTGAACAACGTGTACGCGACGTGCATCGCCGTGGCGAACCGCTCGTAGGTCGGCAGCGGAAGCAGCGTGCTGTGGAACGGGAACAGCTCCGGGTTCACCCTGGCGTAGTCGTTCTGGAACACCGCGGGCGGGGTGTCGAGCAACAGTCGGGGTTTGAGCTCCGAGTAGTGCCTCGGGTGGTCGGCGAACTGCTTCTCGGTCGGCGTGTCGTTGTACACGGTCAGGGTGTTCAGCCGGATGCCGCAACCGAGGTTGCGGGTCAGCAGCGCGGTGGTGAGCACCGCGTCGGTGTTGGCGTGGTCATCGTCGGTCGGCACGTCCACCATGAACGCGCAGGTCGGCACGATGCCCCGGTCGAGGCAGTCGGTCAACCGCTTCTTCAGCCCGTCCCAGCCCTTGAAGAACTTCTTGCCGAACGCCTGCTGCGCCTCGGTGGACACCGCGTCCACGCCGACGAAGACCTCCGTGCAGCCGGCGGCCGCGAGCGGGTCGAGCAGCTCCGGGGTGAGCCGTTGCATGGTGGTGTAGGCGTTCCAGGTCATGCCGGTGCCGGACTCGACCAACGCGTCGCACAGCTCCATGGTGCGCGGCACGGAGTTGACCAGGTTGTCCTGGACGAAGAACAGGTGCCGGGCACCCATCGCGTGCAGCCGGAGGACGTCCTGGGCGACGTTGCTCGGGCTGCGCACCTGCTCGCCCTGCCCCCAGTGCCCTGGGCTGTAGCAGAACGAGCAGCGGAAGATGCAGCCTCGGCCGGAGTCGAAGTTCAGCAACCGCAACGGGTTGAGCGCGAAGTACTCGTTCACGTCGACCAGGTCGTATGCCGGGAACGGCACCTCGTCCAGCGACTGGATGGTCCGCAGCTCGCGGCGCAGCACCACCTCGCCGTCGCGGCGGAAGCACACGTTGGCCGGCAGCTCGCCCTCCTCGCCGCGCAGGTGGCGCAGCAGGGCCCGCACCGCGTACTCGCCCTCGCCGGTGACCACGAAGTCGGCGAACGGGTACAGCTCGAGGGTCTGCCTGGCGATGGCGGAGAAGTGCGGGCCACCGAAGACGGTGACCACCTCCGGCCTGCTCGCCTTGAGCCTGCGGGCCAGTTCGAGGCACACGTGGGACTCGAGGGCCATCGAGGTGAACCCGACGATGTCGGGGTTGGTCTCCTCGATCAGCGCGACCGCCCGGTCGTGGAAGTCGTCGCCGAACAACGTCGGGTCCTGCATCCCGCGCAGGTTGAGGTCGACCAGCGCGGGTCGCGCGCCGTTCAGCCTGGCGACGGCCGCGAGCGTCAGCAAACCCAGCGGCGGTGCCAGGTCGTAATAGTCGAGAAAACCGTTCGGCGGCTGCACCAGGGTCAGGCGCATAACCAGCCCGAGGTTTGTGATGGCATGTTTCAGGAATTCCTTCCTGGCCGAGCTTTGTGCCGGAAGCGTGACAATCGCCGTCCTGGCAGGACAGTCGGGAGAGTTCCCCACAGCCGGTGACCGGCCGGGCTCACTAGATTTGGGGCAATGACCGAACGTGTTGTGCTGCACCGGTACGCCGACGCCCAGGACGCCTACCGGCGCAAGGAGCTGCGCCAGGCGCAGTACGACGACGGCGACGTCATCATGGCCGACGTGCTGGTCAACCTGCACGGCACCGAGCACCGCGACCGCCGCCGGGTGGAGAACACGCTGTTCCGCCGGGAGACCTTCGACCACTACGAGCGGGAGGTCCTGCCCGGCGTCATCGACGGCGTGCTCGCGCGGGGCGGCCAGGCGGGGCACATCGAGCTGGTGCACGCCGGGCACCAGATGATGCTGCACGTCGCCGCGCTGGTCGCCGGCCTGGACGTGGACCACGCCGACCAGGGTGCGGTGGCCGACCTGCAGCGGCAGCTGAGCCTGTTCATCGAGGCGCTCACCCTCAAGCAGTCCACACTGGACAAGGCGGAGCGCAGGGCGGCGATCGAGGAGGCGCTCGCGGAGTGGACCGAGCAGTTCTACCTGCCGGCCAAGCGCAGGCGCCTCGCGCTCCACCGGGACGGGGCGACCATGCCCCGGGACGTGCTCAGTGTCCTGGTCGGACACCAGCACGACCTCGGCCTGCCGGATGACGTGCTGCAGCGGGAGACCGCGTTCTTCCTGCTGGTCGCCGCGCACACCAGCGCGACCGCCTTCGTCCGCGCGGCACACCACCTGCTGGAGTGGCTCACCGACCACCCGGCCGACGTCGACCGGCTGCGCACCGACCCGTACTTCGTGCAGCGCTGCGTGCACGAGACGATCCGGCTCAACCCGTCGAGCACGGTCGGCATGCGGCGCGCGGCGCAGGAGGTCACCCTGCGCTCGGGCGTGCTGCTCCCCCGGGACAGCGTGGTGGTCATCGACCTGCGGGCGGTCAACCGCGACCAGGACGTCTACGGTCCGGACGCGGCCGAGTTCCGCCCGGACCGGGTGATCCCGCCGGGCATCGCGCCCTACGGGCTGAGCTTCGCCGCCGGCATGCACGTGTGCATCGGCCAGGACCTCGCCGCCGGGGTGGTGCACCGGGACACCGGCGCGGCGCCGGAGGGCCACCTGTTCGGCCTCATCGCGCTGGCCGTGCGCCGCCTGTTCGAACACGACGTGCGCCTCGACCCGGCCGACGCGCCGGTCCGGGACACCACGACCGAGCGGGTGTACTGGGCGCGCTACCCGGTCCTGCTGTCCTCCGGCGCACCGACGGCCGGCACCCCGGTACGGATCGACCACGACAGCTGCCTGAGCTCCGGCCGGTGCGTGGTCGAGGAGCCGACCGCCTTCCGCTTCGGCCCCGACGACCTCGCCGAGCCGACCCCCGAGGCGGCGACCCTGCCCGCGGCCCGCCTACGCGAGATCGCCTTCCAGTGCCCCGCCGCCGCCATCCACGTCGCCGACGACTAGCCCCATGCCCTGAATGAGGCATTGGCGACGGTCAACGTCCTGAATGGGGCATTCAGGGCTCTCGGCCGGCGGGGACCAGCCGGAGCGTGTTCTCGGCGGCCGCGCGGACGTCGGCCTCCTCGGCCAGCCAGGCGGTGGTCTCGCCCATGGCCCACAGGTCGGCCTGGTCGACGTAGCTGTCGTGGTAGGCGTGGCCGGACTGGCCGGTCTGGTTGATCCAGCGGGACTGGCCGAGGTCGTCGAGGTCCACCACCATCCGCATCGACGGCGCCCAGATCACCTCGTAGCCCGACTCGGGCGCCCACGCGGTCGCGTTCACCGAGTCGGTGCCCCCGCCCAGCTCGTAGGGCCCCCGGTTGAGCAGCCACTCGATCGGGGCGGGACCACCCGCGCCGAGGGTCTGGTTGCGCAGCTCCACCGCGTGCAGGTCACCCCACCGCCAGTCCGCCGGGTCCTCGCCGAGCACCTCGGTCAGCTCGGCGGCCGCGTCGGTCAGCGCCGCCGCGAGCACGTCGTCCCGGTCACGCAGGTCGCGTGGGTCCTCCTCGTTGCGCCACAACGGATCCGTCGGCCGGGACAGCAGGTCGCCGACCACCTGGAACCACCGCCCGCCGCCGTCGGGCACCGCCTGCGCCGGGGTCCGCGACAGGTCGTCGGTGAACGTCAGCGCCAGCAGGTGGCGCCACACGGCGTTGAAGTACGCCGCCGCCGCGGAGTCCGTGCCCTGGGTGAAGTCCCAGTCCCGCAACAGGTTCCGCGCCGCCTCGGCCGACGGCTCCGGGCTGGCCCGCAGCAGGTGCGGGGTGAGCTGCGCGGCGTTCGCGTTGTGGCTGTCCAGCTGCATCCGGCTCACGTCCTCGACGTCGAGGTCCGCGCCGCGCTCGATCAGCTCGGCGATCCGGTCGCTGCGGTAGCCAGCGCCCCAGTCCCGGCTGACCGGGTCCTCGGTGTCCGCGCTGACCGCGTTGTTCGCGGTGACCACGTAGCCCTTCGGCGGGTCGTACACGCTCGGCAGCTCGTCGAAGGGCACGAAGCCGGCCCAGTCGTTGGCCGAGGTCCAGCCCGCCGCCGGCGCGCGGCCGTCGCTCTTGCCGCGCCGGGGGATCAGGCCGGGGGTCTGGTAGCCGATGTGGCCCTCGCGGTCGGCGTACACGACGCTCTGCGTCGGCGAGGTGAGATCGGCCAGCGCCGCCCGGAACGACCCCCAGTCGGTGGCCGAGTTGAGCCCGAGCATCGCGTCCATGGTCCGCCCCGGCTCCAGCGCGGTCCACCGCAGCGCGATCTCGATCCGCTGCCCGTCCTCGACGTGCTCGGTCACCTCGTCCACCGACCCCAGGACACCGCTGATCAGCGGGCCGTGCCGGGTCGAGCGCACGGTGAGCCGCTGCGGCGGGCCGCCGGCGACCTCGATGGTCTCCTCCCGCGTGGTCAGCGGCAGCTGCGCGCCGTCGAGCTCGTAGCGGTCGTCGCGGACCCGTTCGAGGTAGAGGTCGGACACGTCGGCACTGAGATCGGTGAGCCCCCAGGCGATGTCGGCGTTGTGCCCGATCACCACCCCCGGCATGCCGGCGAAGCCGAAGCCGGACACGTCGAAGGGGCAGTCCTCGGTCACCGCGCGGCAGTGCAGGCCGGCCTGGTACCAGGTGGAGGGCAGCTGCGGCGCCAGGTGCGGGTCGTTGGCCAGGATCGGCTGCCCGCTGGCGGTACGGCTGCCGCCGATCACCCACGAGTTCGAGCCGACCCCGATGCCGCGCGGCCCGAGCAGGCCGTCCAGCACGCCGGACACCGTGTCGATCTCCCGCAGCACGGACTCGACCCGCTGGTCGGCGCGCACCGAGGCCACCGGCCGCACGGCCGCGCCGTTGGACTCGCCCGGCCCGACGATCGGCGGCCGCGCGTCGAAGTCGTACTCGGGGTAGAGCTGGTCGACGACCTCCTGGGGCATGGCCGAGGCGAGCAGCGAGCGCTGCACCTCGACGTCCATGCCGCCGTTGAGCTCCCAGGCCATGGTCTTGAGCCAGGCGATGGAGTCGGCCGGCCGCCACGGCGGCGGCTGGTAGTCGCCGCCGGTCACGCCGAGGATCGCGTACTCCACGCTCAGGCTCGCCCCGTCGTGCTCGGCGAGGTAGGCGTTCACCCCGTCGGCGTAGGCCTGCAGGTAGCCGCGGGTCCGCGCGGAGAGCAGCTCGACCTCCTGCTCGGCGACCCGGTACCAGCCGATGGTGCGCACCACCTTGTCCACCGAGACCTGGCCCTCGCCGAACATCTCCGCGAGCCGGCCCGCGCTCAGGTGCCGCCGGACGTCCATCTCCCAGAACCGGTCCTGGGCGTGCACATAGCCCTGTGCCTGGAACAGGTCCTCGGCCTCGTCGCCGTAGATCCGCGGCACGCCGAGACTGTCGCGCACGACCTCGACCTCGCCATTCAGCCCCGGCACGGCCGCCTCGCCGTCGAGCTGGGGGAAGGACTGGCGCACGGTCCACACCACGAACCCGGCACCGGCCAGCGCCAGCACGAGCACCACGATCGCGGTGACCAGCAACGCCCTGCGCAGCCTGCGCCGGCGACGCGGTGGCGGCGGGGTGGTCTCCTGGGTCTCCTCTTCCTCGGTCACCGTCACTCTGGCAGGAGCCTTTCCGCTTCGTCGTCGGACAACGCGCTGACCTCCAGCACCAGCTCGGCCGTCGCGGCCACGTCGACCCCGGCGGCGGTGCCGGCCGCGCGCAGGTGGGTCGCCAGCTCGCGGACCGTGCCGGCGGCCAGGAAGTCCGGGATACTCAGCGCGACCCGGAACAGGTCCCGTGACCTGGACACCGCCTGGGTGGCCACCAGCGAGTGCCCGCCGAGGTCGAAGAAGTCGTCCAGCACGCCGACCTGGTCGAGGTCGAGCAGCTCGGCCCAGATCCCGGCCAGCACCTGCTCGAGCGCGTCGGCCGGTGGTTCGTGGTCGGTGCCCGGCCGCTCCAGCGTCGGCTCCGGCAGCGCGGCCCGGTTGAGCTTTCCGCTCGGCAGCAACGGGAACCGGTCGAGCAGCACATAGGCGCTTGGCACCATGTGGTCGGGCAGCCGCTCGGCGAGGAAACGGCGCAGGTCGGCCGCCTCTGGCGCAGCGCCGTCGCGGGTGGTGAAGTAGGCGGCCAGCCTGCGCTGCCCGACGCCGTCCTCGTAGGCCAGCACCACCGGCTCGGCCACGTCCGGGTGCGCGGCCAGCGCGCCCTCCACCTCACCCGGCTCGATCCGGAACCCGCGGATCTTGATCTGGTGGTCCAGGCGGCCGAGGAACTGCAGGTCGCCGCCGGGCAGGAACCGGGCGTGGTCGCCGGTCGCGTACATCCGCTGCCCCGGCTCCGGACTGAACGGATCGGGCACGAACTTGGTCGCGGTCAGGCCTGGCCGGCGCCAGTAGCCCCGGCCGGGACCGGCGCCGCCGATGAACAGCTCCCCCGGCACCCCGACCGGCACCGGCTGCTTGTGCCGGTCCAGCACGTAGATCCGGTGGTTGGGCAGCGGTCGCCCCCACGGCACGCCGGACCTGGCCGCCACCACGTCCTCGATCAGGTGGGCGGTCGTGCAGTAGGACACCTCGGTCATGCCGGCCAGGTTGAACAGCCGTACCCCGGGCGCCAGCGCGCGCAGCCGCTCGGGCAGCGACGGCGGCATCCGGTCGCCGCCGACACCGACCACCCGCAACGCGACGTCACCGAGCCCGCCGCGCGAACCGCAGTAGCCGACCAGCATGTCCAGCCACGCGGGCGCCGAGCTCCACGCGGTCACCCGCTCCCGGCGCAGCAGGGCGGCCAGCAGCTCCGGGTCGGTGGCCTCCGCGTCGGTGGGCACCACCACGGTCGCGCCCGCGGCCAGCGTGCCGAACACCTCGTAGACCGACATGTCGTAGTTGAGCGAGGAGATGGCCAGCATCCGGTCGGCCGGCCCGAGCTGGTAGACGCCGTTCATGCCGACCACGGTGTTGGCCACCCGGCCGTGCTCGTTCACCGAGCCCTTCGGCCGGCCGGTGGAGCCGGAGGTGTAGATGACGTAGGCGAGGTTGGGCTCGGCCACCAGCTCCGGTGGCCGCCCGGTCGGGAACGCCGCGATCCGCTCCTCGTCGGCGTCCAGGCGGACCAGCTCGGTGGCGTCTCCGAACCGTTCCTCGTCCACGCCGGACTCGGTGACCACGAGGCGGACCTGGGCGTCGACCGCCATGTCCGCGATCCGCCCGCGCGGGTAGCCGGGGTCGAGCGGGACGTAGGCCGCGCCCGCCTTCAGGATGCCGAGCGCGGCCACGACCATGCGCGGGGACCTGGTCAGCGAGATGCCCACGATCTGCTCGGCCCCGACGCCCAGCGAGCGCAGGTACCAGGCCAGCTGGTTGGCGCGCTCGTCGAGCTCCCGGTAGGTCAGCGCGGCGCCGCCGCTCACCGCCTGCGCGTCCGGCCGGGCGTCGACCTGGCGCTGGAACAGGCCGTGCAGGGTGCCGGCGGTGGTCGCCGGGGCCGCGCCGCCGCCGCCGCTGAACGCGGCCACCATGTGCGCGCGGTCGGCCTCGGTGGCGATCGGCAGCCGGGACAACCGGGTGCCGGGGTCGGCCAGCGCCGCGTCGAGCACGAGGTACAGCGCGTCGGTCAGCCGGCGCACGGTGTCGGCGGTGAACAGGTCGGTGCTGAACTCGGCGCGGCCGCCGATCGCCCCGTCCGGCTCGGGCACCAGGTCAAGGCACAGGTCGAACTTGGTGGTCTCGCTCGGCAGGTCCAGTGGGGTCATGGTGACCTCGCCGAGCCCAGCCAGCGGCATCGGCGTGTTCCGCAACGCGAACATCACCGCCACCAGCGGCACCGGCCCGGTCGCGCGGTCGGCCCGCACCTCCTGCACCACCCGGTCGAACGGCACGTCCTGGTTGGCGTACCCGGCGTGGCATTCCCGCGCGACCTCGGCGAGCAGCCGCTCGAAGGTGGGATCGGCGGACACGTCGAACCGCAGCGCCAGCGTGTTGACGAAGAACCCGACGAGGTCCTCGGTCTCCGGTGGGTTACGCCCGGCGACCGGGGTGCCGACCACCAGGTCGTCCTGCCCGCTCCACCGCCACAGCACCACGACGAACGCCGCGAGCAGCACCATGAACGAGGTCGACTGGTGCTGGTCGGCCAGCCGCTCGACCCGCGCCATGACCTCGGGACGCAACCGCATCGGCACCGAGGAGCCGGCGGCGCCTCGGCGCGCGGTCCTCGGGTGGTCGGCGGGCAGTTCGAGCACCGGCGCGTCCGCGAGTCGGGCCCGCCAGTGGGCGAGCTGGTCGAGCACGGCGGGATCGGTGGCCCGGTCGCGCTGCCAGGCCGCGAAGTCGGCGTACTGGAAGGGCAGCGGCGGCAGCGGATCCGGCTCGTGCGCCGCGAACGCCGCGTACAGGGTGGCCAGCTCGTGGCGCAGCACGCCGAGCGACCAGCCGTCGGAGACGATGTGGTGGGTGGTCAGCAGCAGCACGTGCTCGTCGGCGGCGGTGTGCAGCAGGACCGCCCGGACCAGCGCGCCGTCGGCCAGGACGAACGGCCGGGTCGCCTGGTCCCGGAAGCGGGCGGCGACCGCCGCGTCCACGTCCGGCTCGGCGCGCAGGTCCTCGACCGGGACCGGCAGGTCCGCTGCCGGCCGGATCCGCTGGGCCGGCAGGCCGTCCCGGCCGGTGAACCCGGTGCGCAGCACCTCGTGCCTGGCGACGATCGCGCTCAGCGCGCGGCGCAGCGCGTCACGGTCCAGCGGTCCGGTCAGCGCGACCGCGGCCGGCATCGCGTAGGCGGCCGAGCCGGCGTCGACCTGGTCGAGGTACCACAGCCGTTCCTGCGCGAACGAGCACGGCAGGTCCGCACCCCTCGGTACGCGCGGCACCGCCGGGCCGGCGGTGGACCGGCGCGTGAGCTCCTGGGTGAGCAGCGCCTGCTTGGCCGGCGACAGCCGTTCGAACGCGGCGTACAGCTCGTCTTCTGGCATCCACCACTCCACACGGCATGGCTCGACGGGCAACGGGAGAGAGCCTGGTGAGCGGGTGACCTGGTCGACAAGTCGGGAGAGCACCCGGAGCACGGGGCGCGCTGTCGGTGGCTACCCCGACAGCTGGACGAACTCGGAGAAGGCCTCGGTCGCCGCGTCGCCCTCGACCCGCAGCGACGCCAGCCGGTCGGCCAGCGTCAGCTCGCGCACGTAGTCGGCGATCGGCCGGGTCGGCTCGGCGGCCAGCCGGACCGCGGCCACCCGCAGGGCCACCGGGTGGTGTTCGCACAGCCGCCCCAGCGCGGCCGCCGCGTCCGGTTCGGCCGCCACCCTGGCCTCGGTGACCAGGACGGCGAGCAGGCACCGGGCCTCGGCCGGGGTCAGCGGGTCGACGGCGATCGACCGCGCGCCGTTCATCGCGCGCAGTCCGGTCAGCGTGGCTCTGCTCGTGACCAGCACCAGGCAGCCGGTCCCGCCGGGCAGCAGCGGGCGGACCTGGTCGGCCGCGGCCGCGTCGTCGAGCACGACCAGCACCCGCCTGCCGGCCAGCAGGGAGCGGAACAGGGCGCCGCGGTCGGCGCTGGAGTCTGGCAACGAGTCCGGCGCCTGGCCGAGCGAGGTCAGGAAGTGGCGCAGCGCGTCGGCCGGGTCCAACGCGCCCAGCGGCGACGACCCGCGCAGGTCCACATACAACTGTCCATCCGGGAACCAGTGGGCGCCGCGATGGGCCCAGTGCACGGCGAGCGCGGACTTGCCGATGCCAGGGCCGCCGGCGAGCACCGTCAGCGGTCCCGACTCCGTGCACGTCGCCGCGGCGTCCAGCGCGGCGAGGGCCTCGGTCCTGCCGACGAAGCCGGGCACCGCGGCCGGGAGCTGTGCCGGCCGCACGATCGGCGTGGCCCGGCGGGGCACGACCGTGCCGACCTCCTGGCGCAGCACCCGTTCGTAGGCCAGGCGGAGCTCGGCGCCCGGGTCGACACCGAGCTCGTCGGCCAGGCGGTCGCGGACGGCCCGGTAGGTCGACAGCGCCCGCGACTGGTGCCCGCTCGCGGCCAGTACCAGCAGCAGCCTGGCCTGCATCGGCTCGTCGAGCGGGTCGGCGGCGGCGGCCTCGCGGACCATCGGCAGCACCTGGCCCGCGCGCCCGAGGACCAGCGCGAGATCGGCGACCTCCCGGACCGCCGACTCGAACTCACGCTCGACCGCGTGGAAGGCCGGCAGTTGGCGGATCCGCCCGCCGAGGTTGGCTCCGCAGCGGCCGTGCCACAGGCGCAGCGCGCCGGTGTAGGACTCGAACGCGCGGTGCAGGTCCTGGCGGTCACGCTCGAGCCGGGCCCGCTCGACCAGCCGCCGCCAGCTGAGCAGGTCGAGCTGCTCCGGGGCGACCCGGAACAGGTAGCTGCGGTCCTGCCGGACGAGCCAGCGGCCCTGTTCCCTCGGCGTGATGTGCTCCTCGAGCAGCCGGCGCAGCTTGCTCGCGTGCTTGTGTACCGAGTTCGCCGCGCTGGTCGGCGGCCGCTCACCCCACAGGGTGTCGACGATCTCCCCCACCGCGACCGGCCGGCCGGGACGGATCAGCAGGATCGCCAGGAACGCGCGTAGTTGCGCGGTCAACGTCAGCTCGGTGGTCTCCCGCCACGCTCGAACCGGCCCGAGAACCGTGAACCGATGCCTCAACGGACCCCCATCCATCGCGCCGGCACGGGTTTGCCAGTCCGGTCGGGTGATCGACCTACCGTAAAACCACGACACGTCATTTGTTCGCCATTTTGTCAACACGGATCGAATTAGGCGCCATGCCCCTGGCGCGTTATCGAAATGCGCCCATGGTGGTCGCCGCGTGCGCGAGGTGTCCGGCGACCTGCCGACGGACCACCTGAACGTATCGGACACACCCGCCGAACGGTGTGGGTCGGTTAACCGATTGACAACGACACCCGAGATCGTATAAGGCGCGGTCCGGCCCTTGTCGGCGCCGGCAGGACCGGGCACGCGGACCGCGCCACACCAAATTACCAAGTACCTCGGCAAAAAGCACGCCAACCCGGCAAGTGTGAATAATTGACTGGGAGCGCTACACATATCACGGCGACCTGGCGCCGGCGGACATTCTCGGAACCCGAGCCGGCACCAGCAGTCGGGCCACGCTTTCCGCTCGTAGCACGGAGTTCGCCGAACCTCTTCTTTCTGGTTGCTTTCTTTGATATCGGCAAGGGTTGTCCACGCACGACTCCCTGGACTACGTTGACGTCACTTTCGCTCAGCCAGAAGGAGAACTTGAGTGTTTCGAGGAGACAGTCCTTTTCGGCGCGTGAGCCGAGGCTGTTACGCCGCCTTGACCGCCGTCGTGCTGCTTCTGGTCGGATCGGCCGCCAGCGCCGAGTCGCCGGTGGCCGACCAGCAGAAGTCCAGGGACCTTCCCGGCTTCAGCCACGGCACCGTGGCCGTCCAGGGTGCCACGCTGCACTACGTGCGCGGTGGCTCCGGGCCGCCGCTGGTGCTGCTGCACGGCTGGCCGCAGACCTGGTGGAAGTGGGCGAAGGTCATGCCGGCGCTCGCCGAGAACCACACCGTGATCGCGTTCGACCTGCCGGGTGCCGGCGAGTCGAGCATCCCCTCCGGCGGCTACGACAAGGTGACCGCCGCCAAGCGCATCCGCGAGGGCGTGCACAAACTCGGCTTCACCGAGGTGTCCCTGCTCGGCCACGACACCGGGGCGCTCATCGCCTACCCCTACGCCCGCGACTACCCGAACGAGGTCGTCCGGATGGCCGTGCTCGAGTCGCCGCTGTCGGGCTTCGGGCTCGAAGACGTCTACGGGATCAGCTTCCACCTCGGCCTGAACCAGACCGCGGGCCCGGTGCCGGAGAAGCTCATCGACGACGAGGACGTGCCGACCTACCTCGGCTGGCTGTTCAGCGGCGCCCGGCATCCCGACCGCATCGACCAGGCCGCCGCCTTCCGCGCCTACGCGTCCCCGGCCCGCCGGACCGCGGGCTACGAGTACTACCGGGCGTTCGCGGCCGACGCGGCGAACAACCAGGCCAATGCGCACAAGCGGCTCACGCTGCCGGTGCTCGCGATGGGCGCGGAGTTCGCCTTCGGCCAGGGGGTCGCCGGCTCGTTCGGTCAGGTCGCCGATGACGTCCGCGGCGTGGTCGCACCGGACAGCGGGCACTGGATCGCCGACGAGAACCCCGCGTTCCTCACTGCCTGCGCCACCCTGTTCTTCGGGCCACCGGGGGTGCCCGCGCCCAGCCAGGAACTGACCAACTGCGTGGCCTGACCAGCCAGCAGCACCACCGCCTCGGCCCCGCGCGGTCCAGCCGCGCGGGGCCGAGGCATGGTCGCGGGTTCTCCAAAGTCCACGTGGTGCACGCAATTGTCCACGCTCGTGTCCCTAGCCTGGTTGACAGATGACCTGTAGCTCCATATAGGACTGTCGGCGCTCGGAGTGGCGAATGATGCGAACGAGACCGCGCTCGTTGATCGTGGGCACCGCGTTGCTGGCCGGGACGCTGTTGTGCAACGGTACCAACGCTTCCGGCGCGTTACCCGCTGTCGACGCCGGCCAGGTGTTGATCGTGGCGACCGATGGCGACGACGCCAACCAGGGGACGCTCACCCAGCCGTTGCGGACCATTCAGCGTGCCGTCGACCTCGCCCGGTCGGGGACCACGATCGAGATCCGCGGCGGCACGTACGCGCCGGACACCAACATCCAGATCCTCGGCGACGGCACCGCGAGCCAGCCGATCGCCCTGCGCAACCACCGCGGCGAGCGGGTGATCCTCGACGGCGAGAACATGCCCTACACCCCCGGGGCGATCGACTCGACCATCCCGCGTCCGCAGCGGGGCGCCATCCACATCGAGGGTGACCACTGGCGACTGTCCGGGCTGGAGATCATCAACGGCCCGTACGGCGTCTTCGGCCTCGACTCGAGCAACAACGTCTACGACCGCCTGATCACTCGCGACAACTACGAGTCCGGGTTCCACCTGGTGCTCGGCTCGAGCGACAACCAGATCCTGAACCTGGACAGTTACGGCAACCGCGATCCACGCAAGAACGGGGAGAGCGCGGACGGCCTGGCGATCAAGGAAGGCGCCGGCAGCGGCAACGTGGTGCGCGGCGCCCGGCTGTGGAACAACTCCGACGACGGCCTCGACTACTGGATGTTCGAGTCGCCGATCCACACCGAGGACAGTCTGGCCTGGGGCAACGGTTTCAACCGCTGGGACCTGCCGACCACACCGGCGACGGCAACGGGTTCAAGCTCGGCGGCAACGGGGTCGCCGCCAGCCACACCCTGCGCAACAGCATGGCGTGGGACAACGCGGTCGGCGGCATCATCGACAACAACAATCCCGCCCAACACCGCGTCGAGCGGTGCACCGCGTGGGACAACCCGGGGACCGGGTTCAACGCCAACCGGTCGGCCAGCACGTTGACCGGCAACCTCGCGGTGGCCAACGGCACCGACGTCTCGCTCGGCGAGAACTCCGTCGGCAGCGGCAACTCCTGGGACATCGGTGGCTCCTGGCCGTTGCGGAGCACCGATCCCGGCACAATCACCGGACCGCGAACCGCGGCCGGGACGATCCCGGCCAGCACGTTCCTGCGCCCGGCCAACGGCGCCGAGGTCGGGGCCCGCTTCTGACCGGGCGCGTCCACAACCCTAGGAGATGATGATGAGATCCCTGCCGCTCATCGCCAGCACCGCCCTGCTCGCCGGCATGGTCGGCGTGCTGGCCCCCGGCTCGGCGGTGGCCGACACGGCACGCCACACGTCGGCCGGGGAGCTGTACGCCGCCCCGAACGGCAGCGACGACGCGGCCGGCACCGAGTCGGACCCGACGACGCTCACCTCGGCCATCACCCGCGTCGAGCCCGGCGGCACGATCTACCTGCGCGGCGGGACCTACCGTCCATCGCAGACGGTCGTCATCGACCGCGGCGACGGCAACGCGAGCGCGCGCACGACCCTGTCCGCCTACCCCGGTGAGACCCCGGTGCTGAACTTCTCCGCGCAGAGCGAGGACTCGGCCAACCGGGGACTCGCCATGGTCGCGTCGTACTGGCACATCTACGGCATCGTCGTGGAGCGGGCGGGGGACAACGGGATTCTCCTCGCCGGCAACAACAACATCGTCGAGCGCACGGTGACCCGGTTCAACCGGGACACCGGGCTACAGCTGTCGCGGTGGGCGGCCGGGGCGCCCGCGAGCCAGTGGCCGGCCAACAACCTGATCCTGAGCGCGGAGTCGCACGACAACGCCGACTCCGATGGCGAGGACGCCGACGGGTTCGCCCCGAAGCTCACCGTCGGGTCGGGCAACGTGTTCCGCTACACCGTGTCCCACAACAACATCGACGACGGCTACGACCTGTACACAAAGGACGACACCGGCCCGATCGGCGCGGTGACCATCGAGGACTCGTTGTCCTACGACAACGGCATCCTGTCCGACGGCTCCCAGGCCGGCGACGGCGACCGCAACGGCTACAAGCTCGGCGGCGAGGACATCGGGGTGAACCACGTCATCCGGCGCAACATCGCCTACGACAACGGCAAACACGGGTTCACCTACAACCGCAACCTCGGCACGATGACGGTGTCGGACAACATCAGCATCGCCAGCGAGGAACGCAACTTCAACTTCGACGGCGGCTCGTCGGTGTTCCGGGGCAACACCTCCTGCGACAGCGGATCGAACGACCGGATCATCGGCAACTCCGACAGCTCCAACCAGTTCTGGTCCGGCGCCAACGGTTCCCGGTGTTCGGCCTACTCCGGCACCCTGCGCTGGAACTTCGCCGCTGACGGTCGCCTCGTCGTCACCTTCGGCGGCTGACACCCGTTCACCGCGTCACCCGACGCCGATCCAACGGAGACGTACTATGCGAGTGAGATCCATGATGGCGTGTGTCAGCCTGCTTGCCGGTGCGCTGGTGGTGGTGGCCTCCTCGGCCGCGCACGCCGCGCCGACCAGGTACGAGGCGGAGAGTTCGCCGTCGGTGTGCACCGGTTCGATCGACGCCGACTGGTCCGGGTTCTCCGGCAGCGGGTTCTGCAACGGCACCAACTCCACGAGCGGCTATGTCCAGTTCACGGTGAACGCCGCGGAGTCGGGCACGGCGACGCTGGGGGTCCGGTTCGCCAACGGCACCACCGCGGCCCGGCCGGCCAACCTGGTGGTGAACGGCTCGACGGTGCAGACGCCGTCGTTCGCCGGCTCTGGCAGTTGGTCGACCTGGGTGACCACGGCGATCAGCGTGTCGGTTAACGCCGGCAGCAACACCATCCGGCTCAACCCGACCACGTCCAACGGCCTGCCCAACATCGACTACCTCGACTTCGAGGGCGGCGGCGGCACCATCCCGGACCCGCCGGGCGGGATCGTCGGCTGGGCGACCCAGGCCGGCGGCACCACCGGTGGCGATGGCGGCTCCACCGTCACCGTGAGCAGCTTCTCGGACTTCCGTACCCAGGCCGAGGCCTCGGGTGCCAGGACCATTCAGGTCAACGGCATGCTCAGCGGCTCCGGCACGGTGGAGATCAGTGCCAACAAGACGATCCGCGGCGTCGGCGCCAACTCGGGGATCTCCGGCACGACGCTCAACATCGAGGACATGACCCCGGCCAACGTGATCATCCAGAACATGAACATCCGCGGTGTCGTCGGCGGCGACGCGATCCAGATCGAGAGCGCGACGCACGTGTGGATCGACCACAACACCATGTCCAGCACCATCGAGAACGACCCGGACTACTACGACGGCATGCTGGACATCACCCACGCAGCCGACTACATCACGGTGTCCTGGAACGTCGTCCGCAACCACTGGAAGACCTCACTGGTCGGCCATTCGGACAGCAACGAGGGTGAGGACAATGGTCACCTGCGGGTCACCTACCACCACAACTGGTTCGACCGCACGTTCGAGCGCAGCCCCCGGGTGCGCTTCGGCGAAACGGTCCACGTGTTCAACAACTACTACACCAATGTGGACAACAACGAGGACTCCTACGCCATCGCCTCGGTGATGGACGCCGGCCTGCTCGTCGAGGGCAACGTCTTCGAGAACGTGCAACAGGCCTGTTGGTCGGCCAGCGGCTACGCCGACTCCGACCCCGGCAGGCTGGTGGCCCGCAACAACTCCCTCACCGACTCCGGCCCATGTGAGGTGAACGGCAGCGTGGCCTCGATCCCGTACAGCTACACCGCCGACGACGTGAGCACCGTCAAGGCCTCGGTCTCGGCCGGCTCCGGCGCGGGCAAGATCTGACACCAGCTCCGGGCAGGAGAATCGGCGGCGGCGACCAACACCGAACGGTCGCCGCCGCCACCTGTCACCCTCGGTTGGTCCCCCAGCCGAACCATCGGGTGCAGCGCTCGGCGCTCACCTTGCGATGAGAGCTGATGCTGTTGCGCCACCAGTCCTTGGTGCCGTCGGCGTCGCCGTAGTACTGCAGGGCGTTGATCCACTCGCCGGGGCCGAGGCAGAACCGGTCGCCCTTCTCCTGGCCGGCCGGGGTCTCGTTGTACTGGGGATAGTTGTAGAACTCGATGTGCGAGTTGGTCGTGTTGACGATCGAGTCCGTGTTGTTGTCCCAGTTCTGGATCTGCTCCTGGTCGTCGCCGTGGTCGCGGTCCCCGCCACTGTTGTCGCTGGCGCCGTGCGCGCCCGCGCACTTCTCGCGACCGTAGAAGTAGACGTAGCCCTTGCCGTGGTACTCCTGCTCGGTCTCGTTGCAGTCCAGCTCGCCGGAGATGTCAACCGACGAGCTGTTTCCCCCGGTGTACTTGCTGGTCTGCCAGGTCAGGCTCGCCGCGTCGCGGACCTCGAAGAAGTAGTCCCGGTAGGCGTCGTGCACGGCGGCGTCGTTGATCTGCAGCTGTGTCTCGTCGTTGACCCTGACCGACTTCCAGGTGAAGTTGAAAGTCCCGGTGAACACGACCTTCTGGTTGGGCTTGTCGTCGAAGTAGCCGTCGATCAGGATGTCCTTCGAGTGCAGCCCACCCTTGGACGACTCGGCGTAGAACTCACGCACCTCGGGCCCGTGATGCTCGCTCTTCGGCTTGCGCAGCAATGCTTCCAGCGGCCCGTCGTGCCCACCCGCGCCCCTGCCGATGTCGTCCACCACGAAGTCCACGTAACAACCCTGGTCGTCCATGTGCTTCAGTTTTCGCGTCAGGTAGGTGCCCGTGCTGTCCCACTTGTCACCGCTCGCGTTCCACACCGCCACCCGCACGATCGGACGATGGCCGGGATTGGTGCCGCCGGTGTCGCTGGCCTTCGTGCAGTCCACCCGGTCCAGGATGTCGTAGAGCGTGTTCCCCTTCACCCTCGGCGAGTGGTAGACCCGGTACTTCCCCAACGGATCCGTCGACAGGACGTTGTAGTAGTCGTCCTGCTTCTTGTTGGCGATGAGATCCCCGAAGTACTCCCGGTAGTGGTCATACACCCTGGGTTCGTCGGCCACGGTGTAGGCGCTGTTCCACATGCCGGTGCCCGAGCCGCCCTCCTTGAAGTTGTGCGAGGTCTGCACGACCACCTTCTCGGTGCCCCTGGTCTTGCTGAACAGCAGGAACTTGTTGTGCATCTTGGCGTCCTCGCGTTGCTCCAGCCCACCGCCGATACACGCCCTCGGCTGGAACTCCAGGTCGCACAACCTGATCCACGAGTCGCCCTGTGGATTCTCGATCCACCTCTTGGCCAGCCAGAAGTACTCGGTGTAGTTCTTCTCCTCCTCCGCCAGCTCCGCACCACGGTCGACGATGACCTGCACGGTCACCTCGCGCTGGGACATGTCGTAGAGCGCCTGGCTGATCCCCCGGTGCGCGAACAGGTGCGCGGCCATGTAGATCGTCGACTCCGGCTCGGCGTCACAGATCAGGCCGATGATGTGCTCGGCGATGTCGTCGCGCCCGGCGGTGTCCGGGTTGTTGTACGTGAGCCCCGACCGCACCGCCTTCTCGTCGGCGGCCGACGTGTCCTCCGCGCATTCCTGGTCCTGAGTGGACTGTTCGGCCTGCACCGCCGTGGCCGTCGACGCACCCCTCACAGTCGCCATGGCGATCAGCGTCGCGGCCACGAGAACCATGGTGTAGTTCTTCGTTCGCATTGTGTCGTATCCCCCCGTCACACCTGTGGCCATGACCGTAGCCAGACCCGGTGCCCGGCACGAGATGTTTCGGCTGACGCCGAAGGACCCACACCCCGGCGCTACCGTGGTGGGTTGCCCGCGAGCAGCGCCGCGCCGAGTGTGGTGAGGGTGTGGTGGACCCGGTTGCGGTACGGCGTGCTGGTGACCAGCCCGGCCTGCCGGAGCACGGTCGCGTGCTCGCTGGCCGACGACGCGGACACCCCCGCCCGACGGGCCAGCTCGCTGGTGGTGCACTCGTCGGAGAGGGTCGCCAGGACGGCGGCCCGGGTGTGCCCGAGCAGCTGGGCCAGCTCGGTGCCGGTCGTCGTGCTCCTGGCGGGCGCCGTGGCGGGGTAGACCAGTACCGGCGGCAGCCCGGGATCGGCAAGGGCCACCGGCGCGCCCCGGCAGAAGTACGACGGCACCAGGACCAGGCCTCGGCCGTCCAGTCGCAGGTCGCGGTCCACCGGATAGTCCACGATCAGCACCGGCGACTCCCAGCGCACCGCACCGTCGAAGGTCCGCAGCATGGCCTCGGTGCCCGCCGCGCACTGTGCCTGGATCCGCCGCTGCCGGTCCCGCTGGACGCGTTCGCTGATCTGTCGCCACGCCGGCTCGAGCACGGCGGCGTGGTGCTGGCGCAGTGCCCGGCCGAGCAGTCGCATGGCGTCGGGCTCGCCGTCGGCGAGGCGGCTGGTCCACGCCGGGAGCGTGGTGCGGGTGGCCATCTCGGCCAGCTCGGTCCGCAGTCGCCTGCGTGGCGTGCACAGTACGGCCTCGATGCCGTTCTCGAGTCCACTGTCGAGGGACGCGGCCGGGGTGAGGAAGTCCGGAAAGTAGCCGCGTGGCGGCATCAACGGCGACACCGTCCGCAGTGAGGCCCGGCCACGGGGGCACTGCTCGGCCAGCCAGGGCCGCAACACCGGGTCGGGGCGCCGCTCGGCCAGCTGCTGGACGCTCAGGATGATCTCCCACAGCGGGTCCGGCCCGTCGGCGATCCGGGTGCGTGCCAGGTCGCCCGCGGTGAAATGCACACGCAGCAACAGATCCCCCCGTCTCCCGGCTCCCCCGTCCCCGCTCGGTCGACGCCGCCGGGAACGACCGTTCTCGACTGGTAGCGTAGTGCGGAGAACCAGCGTTCTCAAGTAGTGGAGCCGACATGGAGACCGAGCACGCGCGGGCCAGGGTGCTCGACGCCGCCGACCGGCTCTTCTATGCCAACGGCATCCGCGCGGTCGGCATGGACCGCATCCGCGACGCCTCCGGTGTCCCGCTCAAGCGGCTCTACCAGTGTTTCCCGTCCAAGGACGAGCTGGTGGTGGCCTACCTTCGCCGACGTGACGTGGCCGCACGACAGGCGCTGCTGACCCACGTCAGCGGCTACCCGACCCCACGGGACCGGCTGCTCGCGGTCTTCGACTGGCTCTACGACTGGTTCGCGCAGGCCGGCTTCCGGGGCTGCGCCTTCACCAACGCGTTCAGCGAGGTGGGCGCCGACAACCAGGGGGCCGCGCGCGCGGTCCGCGACCATCAGCGAGCGTTCCGCGCCCACCTGCGCGAACTGGTCCAGGACACGGCGGTCGCCGAGCCGGACGACCTCACCGACCAGCTGCTCGTCCTGGTCGCCGGCGCCATCAACACCGCCCTGCTCCGCGACTCCCCCGAACCGGCAAGGCACGCCCGCGCGGCCGCCGCGGCCCTGATCGCGCCACCGCCGGACGCCGGCTGACCGGGTGTCAGTCCCGGGGATCGGCCAGGGACCGGCGGTCGCCGTCGGCCCGGGGCGCGGGCACCGCGAAGGGCGTCGGCTCGTCGGTCATCCGCTTGAGCAGGGCCGCGGTGATGCCCTCGGCGTCCAACCCGTGCGCGCGCAGCAGCTCACCTCGGCTGCCGTGTGGCAGGAAGCGCGCGGGTAGCGCGAACGTGCCCACGCGGGTACCCGCGCCGGCGGCCGCGAGCGTCTGGGCCAACCGCCCGCCGTACGCGCCGGCCGTGGTGGTGTCCTCGACCGCCAGCGCCAACGGATACGCGGCGGCGAGCTTGACCAACGCCGGATCCAGCGGAGCGATCCACCTCGGGTCGACGACGGTCACCGGCACACCGTGTCTGGCAAGCTCGTCGGCCGCCCGCAGACACGCCGGCGCCATCGGCCCCACCGCGATCAGCAACCCGACCGCGTCCGGATCCTCGCGAAGCACGTCGTAGTGCCCGACCCTGCGCAGCGCGGGGATGTCCGGCCCCGCCGAGGACTTCGGGTAGCGGATGGCGGTCGGCCCGTCGGCGATGGCGGTCGCCGCCCGCAGCAACTCCCGCAGCCCCGCGCAGTCCCTTGGCGCGGCCAGCCGCAGACCGGGAACGACCGGCAACAGGGAGGCGTCCCACATGCCGTGGTGGCTGGGGCCGTCCGGCCCGGTGACACCCGCGCGGTCCAACACGAACGTCACCGCGAGCCGGCGCAGCGCCACGTCCAGCAGCACCTGGTCGAAGGCCCGGCTGAGAAACGTCGAGTACACCGCGACCACCGGGTGCAGACCGGTCATCGCCATCCCCGCCGCGGCCGTCACCGCGTGCTGTTCGGCGATGCCCACGTCGAACACGCGCTCCGGGAAGCGTTCGGCGAACCCGTCCAGCCCGACCGGCCCGCGCATCGCGGCCGTCACCCCGACGACATCGGCCCGCTGTTCGGCGATCGACACGATCTCCTCGCCGAACACATCCGTCCACGTTGGACCACCCGCGGACCCGCCCGCGGACACCGCGTGCAGGTGGTCGGCCTGGTCCCGCTCGGCCGGCGGATAGCCCTTTCCCTTGCTGGTCACGCAGTGCACGACCACCGGCCGCCGCTGGGCGGCCGCCTGGCCGAGCGCGTGCTCAAGACCGGCCACGTCATGCCCGTCGACCGGCCCGAGGTAGGCGAAGCCCAACTCCTCGAACACCGACCGCCGCCCGCCCGCGCGCAGCGCGGCCAGATGGACGCCGACCCCGCCCACGGTCGGCGCGTAGGACCGGCCGTTGTCGTTCAACACCACGACCACCGGATACCCGGTGGTCGACAGGTTGTTCAGCGCCTCCCAGGCCATCCCGCCGGTCAACGCGCCGTCGCCGACGACCGCGACCACCCGGCGGGACGAGCCGGCCAACCGGAACGCCTTCGCGAACCCGTCGGCATAGGACAGTGCGGTGGACGCGTGCGAGTTCTCGATGACGTCGTGCGGGGACTCGGCCGACGACGGATAGCCCGACAGCCCGCCGGACTGCCGCAGCGTGGCGAACTCCACGGCCCGTCCGGTGAGCATCTTGTGCACATAGGACTGATGACCGGTGTCGAACAGCAGGACGTCCCTCGGCGAGTCGAACACCCGGTGCAGCGCGATGGTCAGCTCCACCGCGCCCAGGTTCGGCCCGAGGTGCCCGCCGGCACGGCACACCTCGTCGACGAGAAACCGCCTGATCTCGGCCGCGAGCGGGGCGAGCGAGTCGGCTGGCAGCTGTTTGAGCGCCGCCGGCGTGGTCACCGTCTCCAGGAGCGTCATCGCGGCCGCACCTGCGCCGGCAGCGTGAACTGGACCGTCTCGCTGGTCGTCTCCCTGACCCGGACCTCGCTCGCGTCCAACGCCGTGATCACCTCGTTCAGCAGGTGGGTCGGCGCGGACGCGCCCGCGGTCAGCCCCACCACCCGCTTGCCGGCCAGCCATTCCGGCTGGATGTCCCCGGCATCGTCGATGAGGTAGGCGGGTTTGCCGTGCCGCCGCACCAACTCCACCAGCCGCACCGAGTTCGAGGAGTTCTCCGAGCCGACGACCAGCACCACGTCGGCCTCGTCGGCCACCGCGCGCACCGCGTCCTGCCGGTTGGTCGTGGCGTAGCAGATGTCGGCGGCGGCCGGCCCCTTGAGCGCCGGGAACCGCCTGCGCAACGCCGCCACGATCTCGCTGGTCTCGTCGACCGCCAGCGTGGTCTGGGTCAGGTAGGAGACCCGGTTCGGGTCGACCACCTCGACCGTCTCGACGTCCTCGACGGTCTGCACCAACACGGTCCGCTCCGGCGCCTCGCCGAAGGTGCCCTCGACCTCCTCGTGCTCGGCGTGTCCGATCAGCAGCACGGTGTCGCCCCGACCGGCGTACCGGCGTGCCTCGGCGTGCACCTTGGTCACCAGCGGACAGGTCGCGTCCACGACCTCCATGCCGCGCGCGGCGGCCTCCGTGCGCACCGCCGGGGACACCCCGTGCGCGGAGAACACCACCGTGGCACCGTCGGCGACCTCGGTCAGCTCGTCCACGAACACCGCGCCGCGCGCCTCCAGGTCGGCCACCACGTGCTTGTTGTGCACGATCTGCTTGCGCACGTGGATCGGGCCACCACGCTGCCGCAGCAACTGTTCGACGATCTCCACCGCCCGCTCGACCCCGGCGCAGAACGACCGAGGAGAAGCCAACAGCACCACCGGACCAACCCGCCTCCCCGAACCGCACAGTGTTGGTTGGGTCAGGGATGAGGAGTTCTGGTCGGGCACGTACTCGGGGCTGGGTCGCATCACGTTCCCCTGGGGTGCTCAGTGGTCGCGGTGGGTGGCCAGGCGGGCGAGCGCGTCGAGCTCGTCGGCCGGTTGCGCGCGCGGGTCGACGGCGTGCAGGTGGTGCAGCGCCCGCGCGAGCAGCTCGTCGGCCTGGTCCTGGCTCCACGTGCGCGCCCCGCACCGTTCGATCAGGTCCGCCACGTGCTCGAGGTCGAGCGGGCCGCCGCGGTGGTACAGCGCGCTCAGCGCGTGGCCGGCGGGCGTGTCCGCGTTCAGCGCGGCCACCACCGGCAGGGACTTCTTCCGACTGTCCAAATCGGAGTAGACCGGCTTGCCGGTCACCGTGGCGTCCCCCCACACCCCCAGCAGGTCGTCGACGAACTGGAACGCGAGCCCCAGCTTCTCGCCGAACCCGCGCAGGTGCGCCACCTGCTCGGCGGTGCCGTCGCCGAACAACGCGCCAAGGGCACAGGACGCGCCGAACAACGCACCGGTCTTGCCCTCGGCCATCCGCACGCACTCGGCGACCCCGACATCCGCGCGCTGCTCGAACGCGACATCCGCGCTCTGCCCGGCGATCAGGCGTTGCACCGCCTCGCTGAGCAGTTTGACCGAGTGCGCCGTGGCCGGATGGCCGCTGTCGGCCAACACCTCCATCGCCAGCGCCAGCAGCGCGTCACCCGCGAGGATCGCCTGGCTCACGCCGAAGACCCGCCAGGCAGTCGGCCGGTGCCGCCGAATGGTGTCCTCGTCCATCACGTCGTCGTGCAGCAGCGAGAAGTCGTGCACCAGCTGCACCGCCACCGCGGCGGGCAGCGCGTCGACCGCCGTGCCGCCCACCGCCTCGGCGGCCAGCAAGGCGAGCGTCGGCCGAAGCGCCTTGCCGCCCTCCCCGCCGGTCGGCAGGCCGTGCTCGTCCCACCAGCCGAGGTGGTAGCCCGCGATCGTGCGCATCGAGTCCGGCAACCGGTCGACCGTCGCCCGCAACGCCGGATCGAACATGGTCCGGCTCCAGCTCAACACCGCACGCGCGGAGCGGTGCCCGCGCGTCACTTCCAGGTTGGTCATCGGGCGCTCCTGTTCGCGGGCCGGCTGGTCAGTCGCGGAAGATCTCGACGTGGTCCAGCACACCCAGTGCGGTGGGCAACAGCGGGACGACCGAGTAGTAGGTGCTCACCAGGTAGCGGATGATGGCCTGGTCGTCGATCCCCATGAACCGGGCGCTCAGGCCCGGCTCGACCTCGTCGGGCAGCCCGGTCTGGTGCAGCGCGACCACCCCGCCGTCCTCGATCCCGGCACGCATCACGAGGATCTGGCTGGTGCCCGTCTCGGTGATGGGAATCTTGTTCGAGGGCAGCAGCGGCACGCTGCGCCAACGGATGGCCGGCGTGCCCTGCATGTCCATGGTCTGGGGGTAGATTCCGCGCTTGCTGCACTCACGGCCGACCGCTGCGATCGTCCGTGGATGGGCGAGCAGGAACGTGGGCTTGCGTATCCGGCTGATCAGGCCGTCCAGGTCGTTCGGTGTCGGCGGCCCGGTGCTGGCGACGAGGTGCTGTGTGGGGACGACGTTGTGCAGCAGCCCGAAATCCGGGTTGTTGAGCATCTCGTGCTCCTGCCGCTCGCGCAGGGCCTCGATGGTCAGCCGCAACTGCTCCTGGGTCTGGTTCATCGGCTCGTTGTACAGATCCGCGACCCGCGTGTGTACCCGTAGCACCGTCTGGGCCAGACTCAACGAGTACTCGCGCGGTTGCGGCTCGTACTCGGCGAACGTGCCAGGCAACGTCGCCTCACCGTGATGACCGGAGGCGACCTCGATCGTCGCCTCACCACGCCTGTTGTGCGGCTTGGCCGCCTCGCGTGGTCCTCGCTCCAGATAGGTACGCAGCGCGTCGAACTGGTCGGCCAACTCCCTGGCCGACCGGTGCGGCAACACCAGTGCGGTCACCGGGGTCACCGCCTTGACGGTGTACTCCCAGTCGCTCGGCGTGCTGCCGAGGACCTCGGACCCGAAATGCGCCCCCTCGGCAAGCACGCCGAGCACCGCCGGCTGCCCATACTTCCCGTTGCCGATCCGTTCGAGCTTGCCGTGTGCGACCAGGACCAGTTGGTCGCGCGGCCGGCCCTGGGTCGCCAGGAGGTCACCCGGACCGAACTCCCGCTGTTCGAACCTGTCCGCGAGAGCGAGCAACACGTCGTCGTCGGAAAAGCCGCGCAGCGGCGGAAGTTCGCGCAGCTCGTCGGGAACGACGCGGACGTCCCGGCCGACGGCGACGAAACTCACCCGGCCGTCGCCGGCGTCGACCACGAGCCGTTGGTTGACCCGATAGGTGCCGGCCTCGGTCTGCACCCACGGCAGCAGACGCAGCAGCCACCTCGGCGTGATCGCCTGTGTCTGCGGCTGGGACTTGGTGGTGCTGGCGAGGTTGCGGGCAGCGGCGGTGCCGAGGCTCCGCCGTTGCTCGGCCTCGCCAGCTCGAGGATCGACCTCAGAGGTCGGCTCGGTGACGGTCACGTCAGATTCCCCGTCTCGTTGGCGCGACTAGTTTTCTCGACCGATCTCGACGTCCTCGAGCACACCGAGCGCGTCGGAGGTGAGGATCGCCGCGGAGTAGTAGGCGCTGACCAGGTAGGAGATGATGCCCTTGTCGTTGATGCCCATGAACCGGGCGTTCATCCCTGGGTTGATCTGGTCGGGAAGGCTGTTCTGGGTAAGGCCGATGACGCCCTGGTTCCGCTCCCCCGCGCGCAGCAGCATCATGGAGCTGGTGCCGCGGTCGCTGATCCGGAGCTTGTTACACGGCAGAATCGGCACACCGCGCCACGACATCACCTGACGGTCGAGGAACGACACCGTCTGCGGGTAGACACCGCGCTTGGTGCACTCCCGCCCGAAGGCCGCCATCACCTTGGCGTGGGCCAGGAACGCTGTCGGTTCCTTCCACACGACCGAGAGCAACTCGTCCAGGTCGTCCGGCGTCGGCGGGCCGCTGCGCGTGCGGATGCGGTTGCGCAGGTCGGAACTGTGCAGCAGCCCGAAGTCGCGGTTGTTGACGACCTCGTCCTCCTGCCGCTCGCGCAGCGCCTCGACGGTGAGCCGCATCTGTTGGGCCGTCTGGTCCATCGGGTTGTTGTAGAGGTCGGCGACCCTGCTGTGCACGTTCAGCACGGTCTGCGCGACGCTCAGCTCGAGCTCGCGAGGCTTGAGCTCGTAGTCCACATAGGTCCCGGGAATGTCGGCTTCGCCCTCGTGGCCGGCAGACATGTCGATGTCGGCCTCGCCGTGCTCGTTCTGCCGGCGCCCTTCGGAGTTCAGCAGACGCTGGATGTGCGCGCGCATCCCGCCCATCTGGCCGTTGAGCTCCTCGAAATCCCGCCACGACATCACCAGCGCGGTGACGGCGGTGTTCGCCTTGGCGGTGAACTGCCACTCGTCCTGCGGTCCGGCGAGCACTCGTTCACCGAAGTAGTCACCGTCGCCGATGACACCGAGTGCGGCGTCCTCGCCGTACTTGCTCTGACCGATCTTGTTCACCCGGCCGTGCGCGATCAGGAACACCTGGTCCTGGGACCGGCCACGTTCGACCAGGAGGTCACCCGGCGAGTACTCGCGTTGGTTGAAACACCGTGCCAGTGCGGACAAGGCATCCACGTCGTCGAAACCGCGCAGCAGAGGCAGCTCACACAACTCCTGCGGAACCACACTCACCTCGGCCCCGAGGTTCGAGAACGTCAGCCGGCCGTCACCCAGGGCGTAGCTGAGCCTGCGGTTGACCCGGAAGGTACCGCCCGGGGCCTCCACCCAGGGCAGGACCCGCAGCGCCCAGCGCGACGAGATGGCCTGCATCTGCGGCTCGGACTTGGTCGTCGTGGCTAGGTTGCGGGCCGCCGCCGTGCCAAGACTGAGCCGAGGCTTCTCGGTCTCAGTGTCCTCAATGCCCGGGCTGGAGGAATCCGTCACAGTCACTATTACTCACACCGCCAATCAGGTTTGTGTTCTCTGGCCGATTTGATGTTACTCAGGTCAATGATCACTTGCCAATTATCCAATGGGGTGACCTTCCGGGGAGCTAAAGAGATGACCGTCCGCAATCGCGCGAAGCAGTGCCAAGAGTGTGGCCCGCGCCCGAAAACTCGGCCGTGCGCCGAGGTTAACCCATTGTCGTGCTGGCTGAACAATTCGACGCTAATCCCCTCTAGTCGGGTTGTGGCGTACTCGGATCCGCCGCACCGTTGGTGCGACTCGACTCCAGTTTCTCGATTTTTCGCCGAGTGGCAGAAACTGCCTTCCGGATACGACCTAGAGGGGACCGACCCGAGCGGTTCGCGTGCCTGTGCCCGGGTGACCGCCGAGAATGGTTCGCGCGTGCCGCGACGGTTTGAGCAGGTTGTCGAGGAACTCGTTGGTGAAGACGCGGTGTGGATCGAGCGAGTCCAAGGTGGCGATCGCCGTGTCCCAGTTGTCGGTGGGGGACTGACCAGTGCGGTAGGCGTCGGGTATGAACCGTTCCAGCACGTCCCTGTTGGCCCAGGGTGCGGTGCCCGAGAAGCCCCAGCACTTGGCCCACTCCAGTCGCAGCGCTCCGTGCTGTCCGTCGAAGTTGGACATCGCCCACTGCTCGAGCTCGCGGTAGAACCGCTGTGTGCCACGTCCACCCGGCGTGGTCAGCAGATCCATCCAGACCATGACGTCCCATTCCGGATGATCCGGCCGCGGCCGTGCGGCGGACAGCTGCGGCGCGACGGCGTCCGGGAGATCGATCTCGTCCGGGTCGTCGACGCCGGTGACCCGGAACGCCAGCCTGCCGTTGACTGGATACTCGCCGCGGAGCGCGTGGTCATGGATCATGGAGGTGACCTGGACGTAGAAGTCGTTGACCACGCGCTGAATCTGGCTCCGGCTGGTGAGCACGGTGCAGCTGAGGGTGGTGACCCGCAATGACTCCGTCCCCGAGGTGAGTAGCACGTCCTTCGACCAGCCCCAGAGGTCCTTGCTCGCCGTAGCCGTCAGGTTCGCGCTCAGGCCGCCGACCAGTGTGGCCTGGAACGCCGGGGTCAGCTCTTCGTGCCCGGCCAGGATCTGGGCGATCAGCTGGGAGCCCTCCTCGGGGAGGTTGTCCATGAACGGGTAGTTGTACGGGGCGTCGACCGCCCGCGAGGTCGGCGGTTTCTCCGGTTCGCGGCTGTACACCTTGAGCCAGGGCATGTCGGTGAAGGCCCACCAGGCGACGTCGACTCGCCCGACCCGGTCGACCCATGCCGCGAAGGACTCCGGGCCGGCGTCCTCCGGGGCGGCGAAGAGTGTGCCCGCGGGGATGTTGTCGAAGCTCTGGCAACGTAGCCGGTAGTCGGCGCCGATCTGGAGCGTGGCCTCGACCACGAAGGAGCGGCCGAGGTGCGCCAGCAGTGCGCTGATCGCCGGGTCCGAACGGACGAAGGTCTTCAGCACGTACTGCCCGGACGGCTCGTCCCACACCACGGCCGTGAGCCGCAGGACGAGGTTGCTCAGCGTGCCGAAGCACTGCCCCGGTATCCGTGTCTCGCCTGCCGCGGAAACAGCTCGGCCGTGCGCGTCCACGGCCAGCACACCGCCCAGGGTGAGGTTTCCCGACTCCGGGTAGCCGCTCAGCCCGTACCCAGCGGTCTCCAGGTCGGTGAGCAGATTCTCCATGGTGACGCCGGTCTGTGCGGTCACCGAGGCAGGCGAACCGGGCGTCACCGTGACGGCGGTCAGCTCCTTCGTGTCGAGGAGCACCACGTCGCTCGCGTCGTCGCGTGGGATGACCAGCGGCGACCAGGTGTGACTCTTGCCAGAGGCGCGCAGCCGCCAGCCTTGCCGGTGGGCCCAGTTGGCCAGGGTGACCACGTCCTCGCCGGTGGACGGGGTCGCCGTCCACACACCGGGAACCTGGGTCTCCCGCGACCAGTTGCGGAAGTTCTGCCGGTACAGGGGGATGCCCTGCGGAAAGTTCGGTGGCGGCTCGGCGGCCGCGTGCGGCTGGCTGCTCCACAGGGACTCGTCGCGGTAGCGGGGATTGTCGTGGGACCAGGCGTGGACCCCAGCCATCAGGTCGCGCAACCCGTGCGCGTACGTGACGACCTCCGCGCGTGCCTGCTCGCCCAGTTCAACCTCCTCGAACAACGCGGGCAGGCGCGCGGCGAGGATGTTCTCGAACTCACGCACCCTGGCGGTGAGCAACCTGTTGACGACCTCGACCGCCTCGCCTGCCCCGCAGTTCAGGAACCGCTGGGTGACGAGCACCGAGTTGTTGATGTCGCCTTCGTACTCGGTTTCCCTGCGGTAGGAGATGATGTCGTTGAACAGGTCGACGCTGTCGGCGAAGGTGTCGGTCAGTGCCTGGAAGGTCGGCGAGGTCAGCACCGTGTCGGGCACCCGCACGCGTAGGCCGAGTCGCGCCGTGTTGACGGAAAGTTGGTGGCCGCCGGTCTCGCGGCGCATCTCGATGTAGTCGATCGGGTCGGGAACGCGGTCGTGCACCAGGTTGGCCAGTTCCCACAGCCAGCTTCGCGCCGTGCTCACCACGTCGCTCGCGAACTGTTCCCGTTCCTCCCACGGCAGGAAGGGCACGGTTCGCCGCCAGACGTCGGCGAGTGCGCGTTCCACGACGTTGGCGGGCTCCGGGGTCGGCGCGGTGACCAGTGGCATGAACGCGGGGAGCCGGTCGACCAACGCCCGCGCGCCGGCGGAGTCCCGGCCGCGCTTGAACGCCTCGACGAAGTAGTCGTCGAAGTACCAGCTCCACACGTGCCAGTCGGTGGCGATGTCGAGTTCGGCGGCTTCAGCGTCGGGGTGGGTGAGCGCCGAGAACAGGGCGAAGTCGGCGCGGTCGAAGCCGGCTTCGTGCCAGACCGGGATGTCCTGCGCCGCCGACAACATGTCCATGTCGCGTGCCCACGCCTTGCTGTGTTCGCGGGCGGCGTCGACGTTGGGGTTCAGCCGCGCGGTGAACGGCATGTAGAACTGCGGCAGTTCAGGCGCTGCCATGTCCGGCTCCTTGCAGTGTGTCGGCCAACGATGGGATGCGGGCGGCGGCGGTGCCCAGCCCGGTCGGCCCCCCGATCCGGAAGGTCTCGGAGTCCGGCCGGTGCGCGGAGTCGCTGTAGCGCCCGGTCGTCACCGTCCACTGCAGATCTCCCGCGAGCCAGTCCTGGAGGCCTTTGACATAGGTGCCGATGTTCTTGCGCGACAACGGGTCGAGGTGCAGGCGGTCGAGCAGCTCCGGCAGTTCCACCTCGGCGGTGTGCTCGAACTGGCGCAGGCGCGAGGTCACCAGGTCGTTGACCCGATCGACGGCGTGTTGCAGGTCGCAGCGGAGCAGTTGCTGCACCACGAGCACGCCGTTGTTGGTCTGTCCCTCCTCGTCGATCTCCTTCTGGAACGAGACGATGTCGTTGCGCCACAGGTCGGAGTCGGCGAAGGTGTCCTTGAGCACCTGGATCGGCCGGGTCCGGTCCAGTCCGGCGGGTACCTCGACACCGAGGGCGTGTTCCACCAGGCAGGCGGAGAAGTCCATGCCGCCGGTGGCGCGGCGCAGGGCGGTGTAGTCGATGGGATCCGGGATGACCTTGTCGTTGACGTTGGTCTTCTCACGCAGCGCGCTCGCGCCAAGGCGCCTGATGTGGCCGGAGAACCGGTGCCGCCAGCGCACGGACTTCGAGTACGCCGTGCGTGGCCACAGGTCCGCCAGCCCTCGCTCCAACGGATTGGCAGGCACCACGGGGCTGGGTGGGAACAGCGGCATGAGCGCCGCCATCCGATCCAGGAACCCGCGCACCACGTCCGGGGCGAACTCGCGGCCGTAGTTCTCCACGAACTCGTCGTCAAGGAAGAAACCCCAGACATGCCAGTCGACCAGCAGCTCGAGCTCCTGCTCGGAGGCGTCCGGATAGTTCCAGGCGGCGAACGAGGCGTAGTCGGCCCTGTCGAAGGAGGCCGCGTTCCACGCCTGCTGTTCCGGCCCGAGCATGCCCATTCGCTCAGCCCAGTTCCTGGCGTGGTCACGGGCCGCACTCAGGTGTGGGTTCAGCCGCGCCGGAAACGGCATGTAGAACTCAGGCATCTCGAACGGTGCCATGATCAACCCCTTGCCGTGGCGAGCCGAGCGTTGTCGAGAACTGATCGGATGCTGTTCGTGCCCAGTCCGGTGTGTCCGTGGGAGACCGGGACGGGACGAGTGGTGCCGAACAGTCGGTCCAGCAGAGGGCTGGTGAGAACACCGTGTGGGTCGAGCGCGTTCAGGGTTTCCACCGCGGTGTCCCAGTTGTCGTCGGCGGGCTGGCGGTACCGATACGCGGCGGGAATGATCTCGTCGAGGATGGTGGGATCGCTCCAGGCCGACGTGTCGGTGAACGCCCATCCTTTCGACCATTCCGGTCGGATGCCCGCATAGCTCGCGTAGTTGGACACGAGCCACTGTTCCAGCTGGTGGTAGAACCGGTGGGTACCGGACACTCCAGGTGTGGTGAGGACGTCCAACCACATGATGATGTCGAACTCGGGTTGGTCTGACCGGTGGCGTGCCGCCGACAGCTGGGGAGAGCGCGCGCCAGGATGACCGACCTCCGCAGGGTCGTCGGTGCCGCTGAAACGCAGGACGAGCGCCTGGTTGATCGGATACTCGCCTCGGCGGGCGTAGGCCTGGAGCGTTGAGCTCAGGTACGAGGTGAGCTCGTGGACCGCACGCTGGATGTTCGCCCTGCTGGTGATGATGGCCCAGCTGCCCGCGGTGACCCGCAACGTGCTCGGCCGCCCGGTCAGGAGAATGTTCTTCGACCACCCCCAGACGTCCCTGGCGCCGCTCGCGGTCAGGCCCGCGCTCACGTGTGCCGCCTGCACCGCCTGGAAGGCCGGCGTCAACGCGGGCTTTCCCGCGAGCACCTGCGTGAGCAATGACGAGGCCGTCTCGGACATGCTGTCGGCGAACGGGTAGTTGTAGGGGGTGGTGACCTCCCTCGACGTCGCTGGTTTGTCCGGCTCGACGCTGAAGACCCGGAGCCAGGGCGCGGCGACGAAGGGGAACCAGTACAGGGAGGCATGCCACGTCTTGCCCAGCAAGGCCGCAAACGAGCTCTCCCCGGCCGACTCGGGATGGGCGAAGAGCGTGCTCGCCGGAATGGTGTCGAAGCTCTGGCACCGGATCCTGTGGTCGGCGGCCACCTGAAGGGTGGTCTCCACGATCAGCGACCGGCCGAGGTTCACGGTGAGCGCGGCGGCCTCCGGATCCGACCGGCGGAAAGTCCTGAGCACGTACCGGTCGGTGCCACGGTCCCAGACGACCGCCGTCAGCTCGAGCACCGAGTTGCTCACGGTCCCGAAGGACTCTCCCGGTGCCGGCGTCTCGTCCGGCGGAGCCACGGCGCTGCCATGGGCGTCGACCGCGAGAATCCCGCCGAGGCTGACGTCGCCCACTTCGGGGTAGCCCGTGAGGCGGTAGCCCGCGGCCTCCAGCTCCGCGGTCAGGTCTTCCAGGATCACCCCGGACTGTGCCGTCACCGAAGCCGGAGTGCCCGGATTGATCGACACGGCGTTCAGGTGCTCTGTCAGGTCGACCAGCAGGACCTTGTCCGCTTCGGTCGGTTGGACGATCAGCGGCGCCCAGCTGTGGGCCCGGCCCTTGGCCCTGACCCGCCACCCGTTGGTGTGCGCCCAGTTGACCAGCGTCACGACCTCGTCGGCCGAGGCGGGCGCGGCGGTCCAAGCCCCGTTCACCCGCAGCTCGCCCACCCAGTTGCGGAACTCCTGGCGTGACACCGCGATGCCCTCGGGGAAGTGGGGCGGCCGGTCCGTGGCGACGGTCATCGCGTTGCGCGGTCGGGGCCACAGCGCGGGGTCCGCGTAGCGCGGGTTGCCGATGCTCCACTGGTAGATCCCGGCCGCCCACCTTTGCAGGCCCTGACAGTACTCGAGGACGTTCGCACGGGTCGCGGTGTCCGCGCCCGTGTGGTCGAGCAGACGAGGGAGGTCGTCGTCGACGACCTTCTCCATCTCCTTGACCCTGGTCGTGAGTACGTCGTTGACCATCCCGACCGCACGCTGGAGGTCGTAGCCGAGAAACCGCCGTGCGACGACCACATGGCTGTTGAGGTGGTCCTCGACCTCCACTTCCCTGTCATAGGAGAACATGTCGTTGCTGAAGACGAGAACGTCCGAGAAGGCGTCGCTCAACGCTCGCATGGCGCGTGATCGCAAGATCTGCGGCGGAATGCTGACACCGACCCCGATCTGGGAGGTGTTGATGGCGAAGTGGCCGCCGCCGGTCTCGCGGCGCATCTCGAGGTAGTCGATCGGGTCGGGATGACGATTGTGCACCAGGTTGGCGAGTTCCCACAGCGTGCTGCGGACCATGCTGCTCAGACCTCGCCAGAACTGTTGGCGCTCAGCCGGGGGAAGGAGCTCTCCGCTGCGGGCCCAGAGGTCACCCAGCCCGCGTTCCACTCCGTTCTGGGGTGTTGGCGTCGGCGCCGGATGCGGTGGCGCGAAGGACAGCAGCCGGTCCACGAAGGCCCTGGCTCCGGGAAGGTCGCGGCGCCACTTGAAGAACCTCACGAAGTAGTCGTCGAGGTACCATCCCCACACGTGCCATTCGGTGACGTTGTCGAGTTCCATCGCGTCGGCGGTGGGGTGCGTCAGCGCGGCGAACAACGCCCAGTCGGTCGCGTCGTAGCCGGCCTCGTCCCACACCCGTTCTCCCTGCTCGGGTTCGAACATTCCCATTGCGGAAGCCCACACCTTGGAGTGCTCTCTGGTGCGTTCGAGATGCGGGTTGAGCTGAGCGGTGAATGGCATGTACAAGTCGGGCATTTCGAATGATGACATACCGGATTTCCTCAGCTCACATCGTCAACGAGGGTATGCGCGTTCCTGCCGTCCCGAGTCCGCTCGGGCCTCCGGCAGCCCATGACAGGTCGTACTCGCCAGGTGCGGTGGTGGTGACGCGCGGTGGAGTGGAGGCCGCGTTGCCGTAGCGACCGGTCGTCATCGTCCATTGGAGATCACCGGCCATCCAGTCCTCGAGGCCCTCGACATAGCTCAGGATGTGGGAACGTGACACCGGATCCAGCTGGAGTCGATCGAACAGCTCCGGTAGCTCGACAGCGGCGGTGTGCTCGAACTGGCGCAGCCGGGACGTCACGAGGTCGTTGACGCGGTCGACGGCCTCCTGGAGGCCACCGCCCAACACCTGCTGGAGGACGAGCACCCCGTTGTTCGTCTGCCCTTCGTCGACCTCCCTCTCGAAGGACACGATGTCGTTGCGCCACAGGTCGGAGTCGGCGCAGGCGTCCTTCAGCACCCGGATCGCCCGTGTCCGGTCGACACCGGAGGGCACCTCCACGCCCCGAGCGTGTTCGACCAGGCACGCCGAAAACTCCATGCCACCCGTCTCGCGGCGGATCACGGTGTAGGAGACGGGATCGGGGATATGGTCGGAGGCCACATTGGACATCTCCAGTACCGCGCTCTCGGCGATGGCACGCACGTTTCGGGAGAACCGGCGCCGCCAGTCCGGAGACTTGGTGTATGCCGTGCGCGGCCACAGATCGGCGAGCGCGCGCTCCAGCGGATTCTCCGGCACGACGGAGCTGGGCCCGAACGTCGGCATCAGGGCGGCCAACCGGTCGAGGAACCGTTGGACTTCCCGCGGGTCGCTGTCGCGGTCGTAGTGCGCGACGAACCCGTCGTCGAGGAAGAAACCCCAGACATGCCAGTCGGTGACCAGGTTCAGCTCGTTCACCGGCGCATACGGATAGTTCCACGCGCTGAAGGAGGCGTAGTCGTCGGCGTCGAAGGAGTCCTCGTCCCACGCCTGTTGCTCAGGCCCGAGCAGACCCATCCGGTCGGCCCATGCCTTGCTGTGCGCGCGAGCCGTCTCCTGATGGGGATTGAGCCGGGCCGGAAACGGCATGTAGAACTTCGGCATCCTGAACGGTGGCATGAAAGCCGTTCATCCTTTCCGGGTCGTGAACGAGATGACAAGGCGGTTCACGACGGGCCTCGTTCGATCATCACCATGCCCGGCACCCGCACCGTCGGCCCCAAGGACACGCCTTCGACGGAGTCGCCGGGAACGGTCACCCGTACGTCGGGGGTGCCGACGACGACGCCGATGGCCACGGCCAACTCCTGGATTGCCAACGCCGACCCCGGGCAGTACCGCGAGCCGACGCTGAATGGCATGTACTCGTTGTTCCGGTAGCGCCGGTCGAGGAAGCGCTCCGGGTCGAAGTCCCCGCCTTTGGCGAAGTTGTCCACATGCGACACGCAGATGGACGGCACGATCTCGACCCCGGGCGGGAACACGTACCCGCCCGCGCTGATCTCGTTGACGACCTTCTGCGCGCTTCCGTTCGGCACCGGCGAACTGTGTCGGAGCGTCTCCATACAGATCGCCTGCAGGTAGGGCAGATCCTGGAAGTCGGCGGGATCGGCGGCTGTGCTGTGGAGCTCGTCACGCAGTCGCACGGTGATCTCCGGCTTGCGAGCGAGGTGTTGCAGCGCCCAGGCCAGCGATGCCGATGTCGTTTCCTGCCCGGACACCATGATCGTGATGAGGAAGCAGATGATCTCCTCGTCCGACAGCGACCGCCCCGACACCGAGGTGGCGGCCAAGCTGCCGATGATCGTGTTCTCCACGCGGGCGGAGGCGCGGTGGCGGCACAGCAGCTCCCGGAGGATGGCGTCGAGGTCGGCACGGGCCTCACCGAACCGCTGCAACGCCTCGTGGGCCTCGTCCTCGGCGGAAGCGAGGATGGCGGCCTGTTTCCGGTGCAGTGAGGCAACGGCACGGTCGAAGGCGTCGAGCAACGTGTCGAACGTGTCAGCAACCAGCCCGCCGAAGGTCAGGCCGACGATGATCTTCCGGGTCACGTCGTTGGTGAACACCTGTAGCGGTATGCCCGCGTCGGGTGGGATACCGGACAGCTCCGCGGCGACGACGCCGGCCATGGCGTGCGCCCGGTGCCGCAAGTCCTCTGGCGCGAGTGATCGGGCGAGTACGCGGCGCGCCTCCTGGTGCCTGGATCCGTTCAGGAACGTCAGCGAGCCTTCGCCGACCAGCGGCCGAAACAGGTTGGTGCCCTGTCCTTCCAGGTCCTCGCCGTGACGCAGGAACAGCTCGCGAACCAGGTCAGGGTCCGCGACATAGACCCGGGGGGACCGGCCGGCGCCGAAGACGGTGAAGACTGAGCCGTAACGCATGGCCAGGCGTTGCAGGCTCGTGGGCTGCGTGCGTTCGACCTCGAGCCACTGCCGCTCGTCGAGCTCGGGACCCGGGGGCAACTGGTCGGTCCTGAGCAGCTCAACGGAACGCCTGGTCATATCCCTCTTCCTCCGGCCCGTGTTTGTCGGTCACGATCTCCGGCCCCCAATCAGAGAATGACGATGTCGAGTAAAGCGTCGAGGAGTTGACGAATCAGCAGGCAGACCCTCGAATGCCAGCCGTCGTCGTTTACGACGCTAGCGGTGGAGTCTTGAAACCGTCTAGTCGCACGAAGGGTGGGCGCACTAAAGAGTGTGCCGAGTGCCATATCGTTGGAGCTGGCCGGTTGCCGCGGTCGCTCACGGGCGGCAAGAAGGCATAAAGAAATAACCCCTCGCGAGCCGTCACTGGCCGGCACACACTGTGATTACGCGGGAACCTGAAGAGCGCGGGTTGACCACGGCCGTGAAGTGCGCCGAGCACCGTACGTGTTGATCTTGCTCGACTGCGTGTGGCGATGGCGCGCCGATGTCGGGGCATCCCTTCTTGTCGCGACTTCGCCGACGGAAATCACGGTGCGTGGCTCATGTGCACTACTGGTCTAACAATTAAGGAAAGCGCCTACGCACACCGTGTCGATCAGGAGGAACTGTGCCAAATTCGCGTCACCGTCAGTCGGTGACGACCCCGCCGTGTTCGTCAACAGGGTGGCACGCAGAATCGTTTCTGCCGTTCATGAGGTGTTCTTGGGGGTTGTGGCAGGCCGAGGATGGTGGGTTGTTTCTGATCCTTCGGATGGTGGCGGCGATCCTGGCGTGGCCGGCTTGTCGGATCAACCCCATCACCAGGTCACGGAGTGTGGCCATCACACGGGTCGTGAGCAGGTTTTGTTCTGCGACGCGTCTTCACGGAACGTAACATCCCTGACCCAGTGAGGTGATCTCAGCGACTTTCAGGTGAGCCGCCTGTTTCGAAATGGGTGGGGACGAGGGTGGCTTTGACACCGGCCCGGACTTCGGTCGGGTCGACCCCGGCCGGCCCAGTGGACCCGGGACGGCCGGGCTTCGGCTCCCGACGTTGTCGCCCGCTCGCTAGGCGATGTGGCGGAGTGACTGGCGGTCCACCTTGCCGGACGGGGTTTCCGGTAGACGGTCGACGAACCGGACGTCGCGGGGGTACTTGTAGGGCGCGAGGGTCGTCCGGACGAAGTCCTGCAGGTCGGTCGCGGACACCTCGCCGTCGGCGACCACGAACGCCCGGGTGCGGGTCAGCCCGTCGTGCTGGTAGCCGACCACCGCGCAGGCCGCCACCGCGGGGTGGGTCAGCAGGCACTTCTCGATCTCCGTCGGCGCCACCCACACCCCGCCCACCTTCAGCAGGTCGTCCGCCCTGCCCTGGTAGTAGAAGTAGCCGTCGGCGTCGCGGCGGAACAGGTCGCTGGTGCGCACCGTGTGCTTCGCCGGGAAGGTCACCGCCGACTTCTCCGGCGCCCGCCAGTACTCCAGCGCCACGGTGCCGCCGGTGACCTCGAGTACCCCGGTCTCCCCGTCCGGCAGCGGCGCGCCGTGCGGGTCGACCACCCGCACCTGGTAGCCGGGCACCACCGTGCCGAGGCTGCCGATCCGGGAACGGCCCGGCCGGTTGGACACGTAGCCGTGGTAGGTCTCCGACGCGCCGATGCCGTCGATGACCTCGACCCCGAAGGTGTCCTGCCACTCGCGGTGCACCGCCACCGGCAGGGCCTCGCCGGCCGACAGGCACATCCGCAGCGAACTCAGGTCCTGTGTGGACGCGTCGGGGTGGTTCAGCATGGCGCGCATCATGGTCGGCACGTTCACCAGGATCGTCGGCCGGTGCCTGGCGATCATGGCGAAGATCCGCTCCGGGGTGCTGCGCTCCGGGAACACGATGCCGGTCGCGCCAGCACCGAAGGTGAACAGCGTCGTCATGTTGTTGGCGTAGCCGAAGAACAGCTTCGGCACCGGCAGCACGACGTCGTCCTCACGGATGCCGAGCACCCGGCGGGCGTACCACTCGTAGCTCAGCAGCGGACTGCGGGCGGCCAGTACGCACGCCTTCGGCGCGCCGGTGCTGCCGGTGGTGAACCGCCAGATGGCGACGTCGTCCGGCGTCGTCGCGGCGGCGGTCAGCGAGGATGACTGGGCGGCGGCCAGGGAGCCGAAGTGGTGCTCGCCCGTACGGAGGTCGGCCGGCGAAACGCCGGCCACGAGTAAGTTCCCGACGCCGGCGGTGCGCAGGCGGTCCAGGGTGCCGGCGTCGGCGACGACCACCGATGGCGTCGCGTAGTCCACAAAGTACCGATAGTCCTTCGGTTGGAGATAGGTGTAGACCTCGGCGGTGACCGCGCCGATCTTCTGCGCGCCGTACCAGGTCGCGACGAACTCGACACTGTCCGACAGCGCCAGCAGCACCCGGTCGCCCCGGCGGACACCGATGGACCGCAGGGCGTTGCCCACCCGGTTGGCCAGCCTCCGCAGCTCGCCGTAGGTCGTCTGGCCGGTGTCGGTGATCAGCGCGGTCCGGTCGGCCGCGTTGCGGTCGAGGAAGTGGCTGGCGATGTTGAACGCTCGGGGCAGGATCGGGTGATTCATCGAGACCTCCTGAGAACGCGCCCCCGCACGATGTCCGGGGCATTGTGTGATCGTGGTGCGCACCCCGGCTTCTTCTGTCGTGCGGTACTGCCACTTCTTCCAAAGTGCGCTCTTGTTCGTGGTCGATAGCTGGTCCGGGTAGTCTTCGATTTCCGGCAGGACACCCCAAAAAATCTCGGTAAAGCTTCTTTTATTCTAGGGGGCGAACATGACGGTCGACCAGTCCGATTTATCCTACTCGTCGTACTTGGCCCTGGACGAGGTCCTTGAGGCGCAGCGACCTCGGTCCGGCGAGCACGACGAGATGCTTTTCATTGTCGTACATCAGGTACACGAACTCTGGTTCAAGCAGTTGCTGTACGAGTTCGCCAGATTACAGCGCGCATTGTCTGACGGTCACACCGCGCCCGCGATGCAAACATTGCACCGAATACTGGCCGTACTTCGCGTATTGGTAACCCAGATCGACGTGATCGAAACCATGACCCCGCGCCAGTTCGCGATGTTCCGCGGCGCGCTCGGCCGAGGGAGCGGTTTTCAGTCCGTGCAGTTCCGGGAGATCGAGGCGTCGCTCGGCCGGCGCGCCGAGTGGGTGCTCGAGCGCGCGACGGACGACGTCGAGCGGAAGCGGATCATCACCGCGATGACCCGACCGTCCATTTTCGACTCCCTGCTCGGCTACCTTGCCGCACAGGGCTATCCGGTGCCCGCACAGCAGTTGCACCGGGATGTGTCGCTGCCGATGGAGCCGTCCGTCGAGCTGCAGGACGTGCTGCGGCGGGTGTACCGGGATGACGGGGTCGCGGCCCAGATCTGCGAACGCCTCGTCGACCTCGACCAGGTCGTGCAGCAGTGGCGTTACCGGCACGCGAAGATGGTCCAGCGCATGATCGGCAACCTGCCGGGCACCGGCGGCTCCGCCGGCGTGGCCTACCTGCAGAGCACGCTGTTCACCTCGATCTTCCCCGACCTGGCCGCGGTTCGTGGCCACGCCGCGTGAACGCGACCGGGCAGGACCGGTTCGACGCGCTGATCGCCGCCGACGATCGCGTCGAGCCGAGGGACTGGATGCCGGATGGCTACCGGCGGATGTTGGTCCGGCAGATGGCGCAGCACGCGCACTCCGAGGTGGTCGGCATGCAGCCGGAGGCCAACTGGATCAGCCGGGCGCCGAGCCTGCGCCGCAAGGCGATCCTGATCGCCAAGGTGCAGGACGAGGCCGGCCACGGGCTCTATCTGTACGCGGCCGTGGAAACCCTTGGCGTGGCAAGGGAAGCGCTGCTCGAAGCGTTGCACGACGGACGCCAGCGGTACCTCTCGTTCATCAACTATCCGACACTGACCTGGGCCGACGTCGGCGTGTTCGCGTGGTTGACCGACGGCGCGGCGGTGGTCAACCAGGTCCCGCTGTGCCGGGCCTCCTACGGCCCGTACGCGCGGGCGATGGTCCGCGTCTGCCGGGAGGAGTCGTTCCACCACCGGCAGGGGTTCGACGCGGTGTACACCATGGCCAGGGGCACGCCCGCCCAGCGGGAGATGGTGGCGGACGCGGTGAACCGGTGGTGGTACCCGACGCTCGCGATGTTCGGCCCGCCGCACGACCAGTCGTCCCATTCGGACCAGTCGCTGGCCTGGCGGATCAAACGGTTCACCAACGACGAGCTGCGGCAACGGTTCGTGGACGTCTGTGTGCCGCAGGCCGAGGCGTTGGGCGTGGTGCTGCCCGACCCCGAGCTGCGGTGGAACCCCGAGCGCGGCCACTACGACTTCACCCTGCCCGACTACGACGAGCTCCGGCGGGTGATCTCCGGCGACGGCCCGTGCAACCGCCAACGGGTCGCCCACCGGCGGCGGGTCCACGAGGACGGCGCCTGGGTGCGGGCGGCCGCGTCGGCCTATGCCGCCAAACGGCGGCACCGGGCCGAGGAGGAGGCGGCATGAGCGCCGTGGACTGGCCGCTGTGGGAGGCGTTCGTCCGTGCCCGCCGGGGGCTGACGCACGCGCATGTCGGCAGCCTGCACGCGGCGGACGCCGCGATGGCGCTGCGCAACGCGCGCGACCTCTACACCCGCCGCAGCGAGGGGGTGTCGATCTGGGTGGTGCCCTCGGCCGAGATCACCGCGTCCAGTCCGGACGAGAAGGACGCCTTCTTCGACCCGGCGGCCGACAAGCCCTACCGGCATCCCACCTTCTTCCCGCCGCCGGAGGGGGTCGAACACCTGTGACCGACACGCTGTTCGACTACGTGTGCCTGCTCGGCGACGACGCGCTCATCGCCGCCCAGCGGCTGGCGCAGTGGTGCGCCGGGGCGCCACAGCTCGAAGAGGACGTCGCGCTGGCGAACATCACCCTCGACCTGCTCGGCCAGGCCATCCGGCTGCTGGGCTACGCCGGTGAGCTGGAAGGGCTCGGCCGGGACGAGGACGCGCTGGCCTACCTGCGCGACGAGCGCGAGTTCTGCAACGCGCTGCTGGTCGAGCTGCCCAACGGCGACTTCGCCACCACCATCGCGAAGCTGTTGTTCTTCGCCACCTACCAGCACCTGCTCTACGACCAGTTGTCCACAGTGGACGATCCAGTGTTGGCCGGGGTCGCCGCCAAGGCGGTCAAGGAGACGCGGTACCACGTCGACCACGCCGTCACGTGGACCCTGCGGCTCGGTGACGGCACCGAGGAGTCCCACCGCCGGATCCAGGCCGGCGTGGACGAGGTGTGGCCCTACACCCACGAGCTGTTCGAGCCGTGGCCGGTGCCGGCCGGCCGGGTGCCCGAGCCGGGCGCGCTGCGCGAGCCGTGGCTGGCGCGGATCGAGCCGGTACTGGGCACGGCCACCCTGCGCCGGCCGGCGGACGGCTGGGCACCGACCGGCGGCCGGCGCGGCCGGCACACCGAAGCCTTCAGTTACCTCATCACGGAGCTGCAATGCGTACATCGAGCACATCCGGGAGCTCATTGGTGATCGAGCGGGTGCGCGCGGCGGTCGCCGAGGTACGCGACCCCGAGCTCACCGTGCTGTCCATTTCGGACCTCGGCATCCTGCGGGACGTCCTGGCGCACGAGGACGGCCGGGTGGTCGTCACGATCACCCCGACCTACCTCGGCTGCCCGGCGATGGCGGTGATCGCGGCGGACATCCGCGCCGCGGCCACGGCCGCCGGCGGCACCGACGTCGAGGTGGTCACCTCGCTGTCGCCGCCGTGGTCCACCGACTGGTTGAGCGACACCGCCCGCGCGAAGCTCGCCGCCGCGGACATCGCGCCACCGGCGGCCGCGCCCGACGGCCGGCCGTTGCTGCCGTTGGTCACCGCGTCGCCGTCCTGTCCGCGCTGCCGGTCGGGCGAGACCACGGAGTTGGCCCGGTTCGGCTCGACGGCGTGCCTGGCGTTGTGGCGCTGCGAGTCCTGCCGGGAACCGTTCGACCACCTGAAGGGGCACTGAGCGATGCTGGACGACGCGGCGGTCGGCGCCTACCTCGACCGCATCGGCGCGCGCAGGCCGGTCTCGCCGACCGGCGACGCGCTGCGCGAACTGCACGGGCGGCACGTCCTGTCCGTGCCGTTCGAGAACATCGACTTCGGCCTCGGGAAGGCGATCGACCTGGGGGCCGACGCCCTCGGCAAGATCGTCGGCCGCAGGCGGGGCGGCTGCTGCTACGAGCTCAACACCGCGTTCACCGAGGTGTTGCTGGCACTGGGCTACCGGGTCACCGTCCTGTCCGGACGGGTGGTGACCGACGGCGCGTTCGGCCATCCGTTCGGCCACCTCGCCATGCGGGTGGTCGGCGCGGACTCGCCAAGGGCGTGGCTGGTCGACGTCGGCTACGGCCGGTGCTTCCGGTATCCGCTGCGGCTGGACTCGACCGCGCCGCAGGAGGATCCGCACGGCACCTACCAGGTACGCCCGGCGCCGCACGGTGACCTGGACCTGTTCCGCGACGGCCACCACCAGTACCGGCTGGAGCGGCGGGCCCGCACGGTCGCCGACTTCGCCGCGACCATCTGGTGGTTTCGCAGCGCGGCGGACTCGCCGTTCCTCGCCAGGGACTTCTGCACGCTGCCGACCGCGACCGGACGGGTCACCGTCAGCGGCGACACGCTCATCCGGCGGGAGCACGGGATCCGGACCACCCAGGTGCTCGCCGAGGCGGACGTGCGGGCGGCCTACCGCACCTGGTTCGGCTTCGACCTCGACGAGCTGCCCCGGCCGGCGGCGCGGCTGGTCGGCGGCCCGCGATGAGCGTTCCCCGAGTGAGCCTGCGCCCGCACCGGTTGACCGTCACGGCGGTGGAACCGGTGGCCCTCGACGGCAGCGCGGTCGCGGTGACCCTGCGCGTGCCGCCCGCACTACGGCCGGTGTTCGCGTTCACGCCGGGACAGCACGTCACGGTGCGCGCGGCCATCGGCGGCGCCGAGATCCGCCGCTCGTACTCACTGTGTTCGGTCCCGGAGCAGCTGGCACGGCAGGGCACCATCCGGATCGGCATCCGCGCGGTGCCCGGCGGGGCCTTCTCCACCTACGCCAGCCGTGAGCTGCGCCCGGACACCGCATTGGACGTGCTGCCGCCGGTTGGCAACTTCGTCACCGTCCCCGACCCGGCCAGGCGCAGGCGCTACGGCGCGGTCGTCGCCGGCTCCGGCATCACCCCGGTGCTGTGCCTGGCGAGCGCCACGCTCGCGGTCGAGCCGCGCAGCGAGTTCGTTGTGCTGTACGGGAACCGCCAGCTCGACTCGATGATGTTCGCCGAGGACCTCGCCGACCTGAAGAACCGCTACCCGCGCAGGCTGAACCTGGTGCCGGTGTTCTCCAGGGAGGAGTCCCGGATCGGGCTGGCCGGCGGCCGGCTCGACCAGCACACCCTCCGGCAGGTCTTCACCGGCCTGCTCGACCCGCGCACCGTGCGCGAGTGGTTCCTGTGTGGACCGTGGGACCTGGTGCGCGGCGCCCGGCGCGTACTCGCCGAGCACGGCGTCGACGGGTCGTCTGTCCACACCGAACTGTTCCACGCGGACGGCTCGGCCGCGGTGGCCGCCGCGGCCGAGGCGCGGGCGCCGGCCGAGCGCGCCCATCGGCTGACGGTCCTGCTGGACGGGCGCGCGTCGACCGTGCCGGTGCCGGCGGACGGCCGGCTACTCGACGCGGCGCTGTCGGCGAGGCCGGAGCTGCCCTACTCGTGCAAGACCGGCGTCTGCGCCACCTGCCGCGCCAGGGTGGTCGCCGGCGAGGTCCGGATGGTCCGCGACTGGGCGCTGTCCACACAGGAGGCCGCGGACGGCTATGTGCTGACCTGTCAGGCCGTACCCGTGTCCGACGAGGTGACCGTCGACTTCGACGTCACCTGAGGCAAGGAAGGAACCATGATGAGTGTCCACACCACCACCGTCCAACCGAGACAAGGGGCCAAACGCGTTCCCCGGTTCGAAGGCGTCCGAGGACTGTGCGCGCTCGCGCTGCTGATCACCCACGTCGCCTTCGCCGCCGGTCTCATCGGCATGTACGACCAGCCGCCGAGCAGCCCGTTCGCCGGCTTCCTGATCAACGGGTTCCCGGTGTGTGTCGGGGTGTTCTTCACGTTGTCCGGGATGTTCCTCTACCGCCCGTTCGCCCGCTCGGTCATCGCCGGCACCCCGAAACCGTTGTTAGGGCCCTACTTCCTCAGACGCGGTCTGCGATTACTGCCGGCCTACTACCTGATGACCGTGGCCGCGCTGCTGACGCTCAACCTCAACTACATCGACGGGCTCTGGTACGTGCTGCGGCCGTTCCTGTTGATGCAGAACTATGAGCCGACGTGGATGGCCGGCATGGACATCACCTGGACGGTGACCACCGAGGTGCACTTCTACCTCGCCATGCCGCTGATCGCCTGGCTGTGCCACCGGTACGCCCGGCGCGGGGTCACCGCGGTACAGCGGGCGCGCAGGCTGATGCTGCCGGTGCCCATCCTCATCCTGGCCGGGTTCGGCTGGTCGGCCTACGTGCACTCGCCCGAGATGGGCCAGTACCCCAACGCCTACTGGTTGCCGATCACCAACGTCGGCGTGCTCGCGATCGGCATGGCGATGGGGGTGCTGTCCGCGCTGTCGGAGCACTCCCCCGGCGACACGCCCGCGCTGTTCCGCGGCGCGGCGCTCCGGCCGAACCTGTTCTGGCTAGGGGCTTTCGTGGTGTACCTGCTCAACGCCATCCAGCCGTTCGGCAGGCCGGCCTACGGCGACTACCCGCCGCTGGCCGCCGGGCTGGTGCAACACGTGCTGTTGTTGGTCTTCCCCGTACTGCTGGTGGCGCCGATGATCGCGCCAGGGGCACAGCCGAAGTTCATCGACGCGGTGCTGGCCAACGGGCCGGTGCGCTTCCTCGGGCGGATCTCCTACGGCGTGTACCTGTGGCAGTTCGTGGTGCTCTACTGGGTGCTCGGCAGCGGGAGCGTCTTCGGCAACGAGCCGGCCTGGGACGTGCGGACGGTGATCGGCGACTTCGGCTTCTGGGAACTGGAACTGTCGGTCATCGCGCTCACGGTCGTGGTGGCCACGGTGAGCTACTACGCCTTCGAACGCCCGCTGATGCTGCTCGGTGAGCGGCGGATCTCCCGGCGGGCCGAGGCCAGGAAGGCGACCGAGGAGCCGGCACAGCCCGCTCCGGTGTAGCCAGACAAAGAAGCGGCCGCCTCGGGTGCGAGGCGGCCGCTTCGTCGTGCTCAGTCGGTGAAGAACTCCAGCAGGACCGGGGCGATGGACGCCGGGTCCACGGTGAAGTGGTCCTGGCCCTCCAGGGAGTGCCGGGACGCGTTGGGCAGCGCCTCGGTGACCGCCTGGACCGCGTTGCACATCCACTCCGGACTGTTCGCGCCGTCGATGACGACGGTGGGCACGGTCACCGCGCCCACCCGCTCGGTCGGCAGCGAGCCGTCCTCGCCGACCAGGGCGGACTCGTAGGACAGCGTGTGCGCCACCTTGACCAGGCCGGCCCAGTCCGGGGTGTCCTTCATCGGGCCGATGTACTCGGCCGGCATGCCCATCACGGTGAGGAACAGCTCGACCGTGTCGTCCCGGCGGCCGTCGGCGGTCAGGTCGGCGAGGCTCTTGCGCAGGCCGGCCGGCGGGCCCTCGTGGGTGTCGTCCACGGTGTAGGGCGGTTCGTGCAGGGCCAGCTTCAGGATGTTCGACCCGTTGGCGGCTGCGTCGATGGCGAGGATCGCCCCCGAGGACAGACCGTAGACGTACGCTGACCCACCGGCGTCGGCGATGAGCGCGTCGAGGTCCTCGATCTCCCGCGCCACCTCGTAGGGAGCGGTGTCCCCGCTGGCGCCCCGGCCTCGGCGGTCGTAGTTGATTACCGTGAAGTGTGTGGCTAACTGTTCTGCCAGGTCCACCAACAGCGCGGCCTTGCGGTCGGCGAACGCGCCGCCGATCAGGATGAGCGGCGTGCCGGTGCCGCTGCGGTCGAACGCGATGGTGGTGCCGTCCTTCGACGTGACGTTAGGCATGCGAGGTCCCTTCAGTACTGTGTGTCGCCGACGCCTTCCGGCTCGTCATGCGCGCCCGCGCGCGGCGTCGTCCTACACAACACGACGAACGGCGTCGCAGGGAATCGACACGGTGCGGATATTTCAGCTCCGCATTTTCAAAGAAGCAACAAAAACAACTGCCTTTTCCTGCATGCATACGTATACTACCTGGTCAGCGTGCGCACTGCCGGTCAGATAGCGGAGGGATTCATGCGTTTTCGCACCACCGTGGAACTCGCGGGAAAGACCGCCACCGGGGTCGCGGTACCGGCCGAGGTGGTCACCGCGCTGGGGGCCGGCAAGAAGCCGAAGGTCAGGGTCACGATCGGTGAACACACCTACCGCAGCACGGTCGCGGTGATGGGTGGGCGGTTCATGCTGCCGCTGTCCGCGGACAACCGCGCCAGAGCGGCCGTCGCCGCGGGCGACGAGGTGGACGTCGAGGTCGCGCTGGACACCGAGGAGCGCACGGTCGAGGTGCCGGCCGACTTCGCGGCCGCGCTGGCCGCCGAGCCGGCGGCCCGCGCGTTCTTCGACGGGCTGTCCTACAGCAACCAGCGCTGGCACGTGCTGAACATCGACGGCGCCAGGACGGCGGAGACCCGCCAACGGCGCATCGACAAGTCGGTCACGCTGTTGCGGGCGGGCAGGGCTCGCTGACGCTCAGCCGCGGATGATGTGCCTCGGCGGACCGCCGGGGTCCCAGATGTGGTCGCAGCGCGGGCACTGCTCGGCGTTCGAGCCGTACCTGCGCGCGACGGCCTCGGTGGTGATCACGACATCCGGCTTGCGGAAGCCGTGCCCGCACGCCGGGCAGGTCAGCTCCATCGGATCGGCGCCGCGCGGCGCCGACCCGTCGGTGACCTTTCCGGCGACCTTCCCGGCGACCCGCAGGTCCGCGCCCGCCCTGCTGGCGCAGTCGACGTGGCCCAGCCAGCGCGGGTTGCCGAGCGGGTCGGTGCTCGGCGACTGCGTGCTGGGCACCCGGCCGAGCAGGTCACGCACCGCGGTCTTCTTCATCGCCGCGACCTGGTCGGTGCCGGCGATCGGCCGCAGGCAGAACACGCAGACCGGCGTGGTCAGGTGCGTGGCCAGCGCGGAACGCCGGCGGTACCGGATCGCGACGCCGACCACGATGCCCAGCACCAGGACGATCCCCAGGACCACGATCGGATCCATGCCAGCCTCCTCGGTCACCTCCCGGGGACGCTAGGCCGCGCGCCCGGGGACCGGTCCCGAACGGGGTTGGAGAGCGTGCCGATGCCGGTGATCTCGACGTCGACCACGTCACCTGGCACGATCCGGCAGGCCGAGTCGGCGCCAAGCCACAGCACGTCGCCAGGGTGGAACGTCACGTAACGGGACGCCTCGACGAGGTAGTCCCAGGGATCGAAGATCATGTCGCCGGTGGCGAACCGGGCGCCAACCACCCCGTTCACCCGGACGATCGTGGTCTGCGCCAACGGATCGACATCGGTCTCGATCCACGGGCCCATCGGTTTGAAGGTGTCGCTGTTCTTGCTGCGCCAGAAGCCGCGGTCGGTGCGCTGCCAGGCTCGTGCGCTGACGTCGTTGCCGATCGTCCAGCCGAACACCGACGCCATGGCCTCGGCCCGGCCGGCCTGCCGCAGCCGCCTGCCGATGACGGCGACGACCTCGCCCTCGGCCTCCAGCGGGCCGGTGAGGTCGGGCGGGACGAGGATCGCCCCGCCACTGCCGACGAGCGCGTTGTTGGCCCGGTAGCCGACCTCTGGCCGTTCGGGACGGGACGCGCCGGGCAGCCCGCCGGCCCGCGCGCGGTCGAGGTGGGCCGCGTAGTTCAGGCCGACGGCGTAGAAGACCGACGGCAGTACCGGCGGGAGCAGTGTCACCTCGGCCAGCGGCACGGTTCCGGTCCGGACCGGAACCGTGCCGATCGGTGAGCCGGACAGCAGGCCGACCACGTCGTCCTCGACCACGGCCCAGTGCGGCCGGCCGTCGTGCCGGACCCGGGTGTAGCGCATGCTCAGAGCACGCGGTGGTCGAAGACCCGCTGGGTCTTCCGTTCGCTCCTGGGCAACGAGCCCGGCTCGACGAGCTCCACGCCGATCCGCAGGCCGACCTTGTCGCGCAGCCTGCGCTCGAGCTCGCCGGTCAGGCCGAGGTCCTCGGCCTCCACCCGGACGGTCAGGCTGTCGCGGCCGCCGGCGTCCCGGTCGACGTGCGCCTGGAACTCCGGCCCGGCACCGGGCAGCTCGGCCAACACGGTGTCCACCTGCATCGGCAGGAAGATCACCCCGCGCACCTTGATCTGGTCGTCGGACCGGCCGTGGATCCGGCCGATCCTCGGATACGGGCTGCCGCAGGGACACGCGTCGGGGTACAGGTAGGTCAGGTCCCTGGTGCGGTACCTGATCAGCGGCGTCGCCTCCTTGCGCAGCGTGGTCACCACCAGCTCGCCCGGGGTGCCGGCGGGCACCGGCTCGAGCGTGTCCGGGTCGATCACCTCGACGTGGAAGTGGTCGTTCCACACGTGGATGCCGTCGTGGCGGGCGCATTCCACGCCGACGCCACCACCCCACAGCTCGGTCAGCCCGTACAGGTCGAAGGTCCGCACGCCGAGCAGCGACTCGATCCGCGTCCTGGTGGCCTCACCCCACCGTTCCGAGCCGGTGAGCGCGATCCGCAGCGCCAGCTCGGATCGCAGGTCCTGCTTGGCGATCAGCTCCGCGAGCAGCAACGTGAACGACGAGGTGGCCCACAACACAGTGCCGCGCAGCTCCGCCAGCATCTCCAGCTGCAGCTGGGTGTTGCCGGCACCGGTGGGCACGGCCAGCGCGCCGAGGCGCTCGATCCCCGCCTGGAAACCCGTGCCGGCCGCCCACATCCCGTAGCCGACGGCGATCTGCACCCGGTCGGTGGCGGTCACACCGGCGTAGCCGAGGCAGCGGGCGACCATCTCGGTCCAGTCCTCGACGTCCTGGGCGGTGTACGCGCAGACGGTGCGGCGTCCGGTGGTGCCGGTGGAGGCGTGCACGCGCACGATCCGCTCGTCCGGCACGGCGGCGTACTCCATCACGGGAGTCGCGCGCAGCTCCTCCTTGGTGGTGAACGGCAGCCGGTACAGGTCACCCGGCTCGGTGACCTGCGGTGGCCGGATGCCCGCCGCGTCGAGTTTCTTGCGCAGGTAGGTCGATCCGGCCACGACCCGCTCGAGCATGGCGCGCAGCGCCGCGGGATCCACCTGTGCCGTCATGTGTTCACCATCCGTTTCATCGTGGTGCGGCTCAGTCGCCGACGCGGCCGGGCACGCCGTCCAGCCAGCGGTCGGCGAACCGGTCGGCGGCCGCCTGGTCCCGGAAGCCGTAGGTCTTGAGCAGCCACCGGGTGCGCGCCCGTTCCTGGTCGTTGATCTCGATGTGCTCCCGGTTGTGCAGGCCCTGCTGGTTGGCGAAGGTGAACAGGTCGCCGGTGCGGATGCGGTGGCGCACCTTCGCCACCCGCACCAACGCGTTCTTCAGCGACAGCAGCGCGTCCTTCGCCTCGCCCGGCGCGTCCGCGGCCACCGTGGTGTGCGTGTCGACGTAGCGCACGCTGTGCTCGTCGTAGAAGATCGGGTGGTTGTCCGAGACGGTCAACGACGTGTTCTGGTCTCGGGACAGCACGTCGAACGGGGTGTAGAAGTACGGCTGGCGCAGCGTGTGCCGCTCCTGGTCGCTGAGCAGCGCGAGCACGCTCGGCCCGGAGGCGAACCCGGTGTAGGTGATGTCCTCGTCCGGGCACCGCATCCCGAGCAGCGTGATGTAGTCGGCGCGCACCGGATGCGCGGTGCGGTCGTTGTGGAAGGCCAACTCCCCGTCGCTGTAGCCGGTCTGCTTGCCCCGGTACCGGTTGATCGCGATCACGTCGATGAAGAAGTCGCCGTTGAACCGCATCCCGTAGGACAACAGCGGGGTGCCGACCAGGAGCCCGAACAGCTGCAGCAGGCCCTCGGCGACGAAGGTGGACTTCCTGGCGTACTTGTCCGCGAGCGGGTCCTCCTGGTCGAGCAGCGGGATGTCCTCGTCGAGCGGACAGTTGCGCAGCGCGTGGGCGAACGAGCTGCCGGCCGCCCGGTCCGCGCGCACCCGGTCGGTCGCCGCGATCATGGCAGGCGGCACCTTTCGTTGTTCAACCAACCAGGCGATCTCCTTTGCGAAGGCGATCGGGTCCTGGTAGGGATGCGCGCCAACGGTCATCAGCAGGGCGTGTAATTCCGTGCGCTCGTCGTCGGAAAACGCATATGTCAGCCGCATACCGTCCCTCTTGAATGTCCACAATGGTCGAATCGAAATACCGACACCAGGCGGACGCGACGATGCGTCCAAATGCACTAGCGGTTGCGCGCCGGTGCGGGCGACCGCGAAGTCTAGACACTTCACCTGGCTCAACGCCATCCTTTGGGACGTGGTCACCCAAGAAGATCATCTTTGTCCTGGTCACCTGCGTTTTTGTTACCACACAGGAGATTTCCACCCGATGGCCCTTGACTGCGGCTGGCCGGGCAATGTTTGATCTCCCGGTCCCGCAGGCGTGCGTGGACAGTTGCGCGGACAATGTTGCCAGCCAGGAGGAACGGTTTTAGTGGCGGACAGCCGGCTAACGACTTCACCCACCATGCCCGCGACCGTCGAGGTGATCGACTGCACGCTCCGGGACGGCGAACAGACACCGGGGGTCTGGTTCACCGTCGAGGAGAAGGTGCGACTGGCGAAACTCCTGGCGGACGCCGGCATTCCGCTGCTGGACGCCGGGTTCCCCGGCGCGTCCGGCGCGGACCTGGAGGCGATGCAGGAGATGCGCCGGTCCGAGATCACCGCCAGGATCGGCGCGACCGCCCGGCCACTGCGCCAGGACATCATCGCGGCGGCCAAGGCGCAGGCGCATGAGGTCTTCATGTTCCTGCCGACCAGTGATCTGCGACTGCGTGAAACCCTTGGTATCACCCGTGATCAGGCGGCCGACCTGATGCGTGCCGGCGTGGACGACGCGCGCAGCGAGGGCATGGCGGTGAACCTGGTGTTCGAGGACGCCACCAGGGCCGACCCGCGACACCTTGTCCGGCTGGTCACCGACGTGTGCGCGCCGGAGACCATCTCCCGGGTGATCATGGCCGACTCGGTCGGCTGCGCGCACCCGGACGGGATGCGCGCGCTGGTGCGGGTGGTGGCCGACCACGTCGATCCGGCCATCGCGATCTGCGTGCACACGCACAACGACTACGGCCTGGCCACCGCGAACACGCTGGCCGCGGTGGCCGCGGGCGCGCGCTCGATCACCTGCACGGTGAACGGGATCGGCGAACGTGCCGGCAACGCCGACCTCGCGGAGTGCCTGGCCGCGCTGACCCACCTGTACGGCGTGCGGCACAGCGTGCTGGCCGACCGATTACCGGAGCTGGCCGACTTCGTCGAACGGGCCAGCGGCATCCATATGAGCGCCACCAAGCCGGTCACCGGGTTCAACGTCTACCGGCACGAGTCCGGGGTGCATGTCGACAGCATGCTCAAGGACACCCGAAGCTACGAGGTGCTGCCACCGAGGTGGACCGGCCGGGAGCGCAGCTACGTCCTCGGCAAGCACACCGGCGCGTCGCTGGTGCGCCACATCCTGGGGCAGACCACCCCACCGCGCGAGGTCGACGACGACACCGCGCGGATGTTGGTCGACCTGGTGAAGCAGGCGGTGGAGCACAACGGCAAGGCCGAGCACGAACGGGCATACACCGCCAAGCAGGAGTTCACCGCGGCCGCGCTCGGCGGTGTCCCGCCGGAGCTGGTCATCGCCGAGTACGACCGGCTGACCGCGAGCACCGCATGACCGGGCGCACGCTCAGCGACAAGGTGATCGACGCGCACGCCTGCGACGACGACACGAACCTCTACCGCCGGGTCACCGTGGACGCCGTGCTCGGTCACGACGCGACCACCGCACTGCTCATCGACGACTTCGAACGCCGCGGTGTGTCCATTTGGGACCGGGACAAGGTGTTGCTGGCCAACGACCACTTCTCCCCACCGGCCACGGCCGAGCGGGCCGACATCTCCAACCGGTTCCTCGCCTTCGCCAGGGAGCAGCGGATCCCCAACCTCATGCTGGACCGCGGGATCTGCCACCAGTTGTTGGTGGAGCACAAGCTGTGTCAGGCGGGCGGCCTGATCGTCGGCGCGGACAGCCATACGGTGATGGCCGGCGGCATCGGCGCGTGCGCGACCGGCATGGGCGCGACCGACATCCTGTTCACCCTGGCCACCGGGACGACCTGGATGCGCAGGCCGGAGACCATCGCGGTCCGGTTGCGCGGCACGCTGCCGGCGCAGTCCAGTGGCCGGGACGTGGTCCTGGCGCTGCTGGCCATCCTCGGGGAAAGCGGTGGGCAGTACCGGTCCCTGGAGTTCCACGACGAGTCGGTGCCGCTCCTCGGTCAGGACGACCGGTTCGCCATCGCCAACATGGCCGTCGAGATCGGGGCCAAGTTCGGCGTGTTCGTGCCGGACGAGGTCACTGTGGACTACTACGTCGAGCGGGACGGCGAGCTGCTCGGCACGCTGGTCCGCCCGGACGCCGACGCCAGGTACGAACGCGTGCTCGACCTGGACCTGACCGAGCTGGACGCCAGGGTGGCCAAGCCGTGGTCGCCGGCCAACGTGGTGCCGCTGCGGGAACTGGAACCCGTGCGGATCACCAGCGCCTTCCTCGGCTCCTGCGCGAGCGGCCGGCTGTCGGACATCGGCGCGGTCGCAACGGAGCTGGCCGGTAAGAAGGTGCACCCGGAGGTGCGCTTCGTGGTGATCCCGGCGTCGGTGGCGGTGTTCCAGCAGGCGCTGCGGGCGGGCTACGTCGAGACGCTGACCGAGGCCGGTGCGATCATCAACCATTCCAGCTGCGGCGCGTGCGGCGGCATCGACAAGGGTGTGCTCGGCGCGGACGACGTGTGCGTGTCCAGCTCCAACCGCAACTTCCGGGGCCGGATGGGGCACTGGCAGAGCCGGACCTATCTGGCCAGCCCGCGCACGGTGGCCCGCGCCGCGGTGCGCGGTGTGCTGGCACCTGACCTGTACCGGGATCTGGGGGACGCGTGAGCGACATCGTTGGCCGGGTATGGCCTTTCGGCGACGACATGAACACCGACGTCATCCATCCGCCCGCGTTCTACAGCCTGGACAACGACAAGGTCCGGCGCGGGCTGTTCCACGGCTATGACCCCGACCTCCAGCCCAACCTCGAACCGGGCGACGTGCTGGTCGCCGGTCGCAACTTCGGTTGCGGTTCCAGCAGGGAGACCTCGATCCGCGCGATCAAGCTCAACCAGGTCGGCGCGATCGTCGCGGTCGACTTCGCCCGGATCTTCTTCCGGAACGCGACCAACAACGGCCTGCCCTGCCTCACCTTCGCGGATCCGCGGGACCTGCGGCGACTGGCCAAGGGGCAGCGGGTGACCGTCGATCCGGACACCGCGACCCTGCGCACCGAGGAGGGCGAGGTCATCGAGCTCACTCCCCCAGGCGAGTTCGTCCGGCGGATCTGGGCCGCCGGCAGCCTGTTGGAACTGCTGCCGAAGGCCTGATCCGCCGCCGCCGTCAGTCCAGATCGGACCGCAGCAGGCCGTAGAGCGCCAGGTCTCGGCGCAGGCCGCCGCGCGGCCGCGCGCCGCGGAGCACCCCGTCCTGGTGGAAGCCTGCCTTCTCCAGTGCCTGCCGGGTGGCGACGTCCGCAACGTCCACACCGGACTCCACCCGGTCGACACCGGTGCTGGCGAACAGGTACTCGGCGAGCAGCCTGCTGGCGATGACCCCGACTCCCCGGCTGGTGGCGTCGGGAACCAGTTCGGCGCCGATGTTCCAGGCGGCGCAACCGAAGGTGTCGCCGTGGCCGACCGCGTGCCACCGGACCACCCCGAGCAGGCGGCCGGTCGCCGCGTCGAGCACCGCCCCGCGCGCCGGCGTCCGTGGCGCCTCCGGCGAGGGGCGGTGGTCCTTGTCGACCGCGAACGTGGTGTCCAGCGCGGCCGCGAGCTCCCGGCGGTCACCCGGCCGGCCGCTGGCGAGCACCACGCCCTCCCGCGTGGCGAGCACCTCGCGGTCGGCGTCGATGGCCGCCAGCTCGGCGCGCGACAGGCTGTACAGCAACAGGTCCCGGTGTACCCCACCGCGCAGCATGATCCCGCGCACCAGGCCTTCCAGCCGGAAACCCGCTCCCTCCAGCCCGCGCCGGGCCGGCACGTTCTCCGGGTCGGTCACCGCCTGGATGCGGTCCAGCTCGGTGGTGGCGAACAGATGCCTGGCCAACAACACGCCGCCCCGAGAGCTCAGGCCGCGGCTGCGGCCGCCGGGTAACAGGTGAAACCCCTGGTTCCAACCGGTGCCGGACACCGAGGCGAGGTGCGGTACCGGACGCCAGCTCATCGTGCCGAGCAGCTCACCGGTCGCCAACGACTGCAGACCCGCCCAGAACCGGGGGACCTCCAGGGGCATCGACCTGTCGTCGACGTCGGGATCAAGAGTGTGGTCACACCGTGCCAGCACGGATTCCCTTTCCCCGTCGAGGAGTTCGACGAGGGCGAGCAGCTCGTCACTGGCGAGTACCGTCCTGTTGACCAACCCAGAGTTCACCTGGTCACCCATTTCCGTTTGGCGGCGCGATGTCCCGTGCATCCTAGTGTTGATTCGTTGCGGGGCAAGGAGAATCTAGGATGTTTGAGCCCGCCGCCAGCCGATGGCGGTCGCCGTCCCGGCCAGCACCCCGAGCACGGCGAACACCGAGATCGCGCTCGACGGCGAGCTGTACTGGGCGAGCACACCGGCGAGCAGCGCGCCGAGTCCCTGGGTCGCCCGCACCACCGCGATGGCCAGGCCGTAGGCCTGTCCCCGGCGGTCCGCCGGCACGGTCCTGGTGAACGTGGCGACCGCGATCGCGTCGTGCCCGGACAGCAACCCGCACAGGGCACACAGCGCGACCGTGAGGCCCAGCCCGGGAACCAGGCCGATGGGCAGCAGGACAAGGCTGGTCGCCACCGCCAACGGCCCGAGCAGCAGCAGCCGGCGACCCGGCGGCACCAGCCGGGTGAGCAGCGTCGCGCCGAGCGCGCAGCCGGCGGGATGGGCGGCCAACAGCAGCCCGACCGCGGCCGTGCCGACGCCGATCTGGTCCGCGAGCGGCACCGCCAGCCCGGCGGGCACGGTGTAGCAGCCGGCGAGGCAGCCGAACGCCATCAGGTACCGCAGTCGCCGGTCGCGCCACACCAGACCGACCAACGAGGGAAACGCCGCCAGCAAGCCAGGTGCGCGGCCATCGGTCGCCTCCGGGGGATGTGCGCCGAGCCCCAGCGCGATCAGCGCCGCGGCGACGACGAAGGTCGCCGCGTCCAGCAGCAGTGCCCACTCCGGACCCAACCACGCCACCAGCGGGGCGCCTACCGCGTACCCGCCGAGGATGCCGACCTGCAGCGCGGTGAAGGTCAGCCCCATGCCGACCTCGTACCGGTCCCCGGCAAGGATTGTCGGCATGATCGCCGCGCGGGCGGCCTTGTACGGCGCACCAGCGAGCGGCACCGCGAACACCAGCACTCCGAGCAGCCACAACGGCATCCCGGGTATCGCCATAAGCGCCACCAGCCCGGCGCGGACCAGATCACAGGCGATCATCATGGCCCGCCGGGGGTACCGGTCGGCCAGCCCGGCCAACAGTGGACCGGCCACCAGCTCGGGCAGCAGGGTGAGCGCGTAGGTCAACGCCGCCATCGCCGCCGAGCCGGTGCGGTCGAACACCAGCACCGCCAACGCCACCCTGGCCATCTGGTCGCCCGCGATGGACACCACGTGCGTGCCGAACAGGACCCGGAACTCGCCTACGGCGAACACATCCCGGTAGGTCGCCGCGCGATCGCCGGCCTCAACCGGCACCCGGTCTCGCATTCGCGCGAGTATGGTCCATCGCCGCGAACCGCGTTACGCCGCCTCGAATCCCGGCTTCCTCGGCCGCGCGGCCAGGTGGGCCAGCTGCCGCAGTTCGGCGGTACACATCATGAAACCGTCCGCCGGCAGGCGCCACAGGTAGTGGTCGAGGTCGGCGAGCAGCGCGTACACGTGCACCGGGGTGCCGGCCAGCCGCGCGGCGCCGACCACCTCGCGCAGTCCGGCCAGGATCGCCGGATGCCGCGTCTGGTAGGCCGAGGCCACCAGATGGTTGCCGCGGTCGGCCGCGAGGTAGAACTGCACGAGATCCTTGGTACCGACGAACAGTTCGCTCGCGCCGGCCGCACAGAACTCCGGCACGGAGTACACCGCGGCCGGCGTCTCCACGAACACCGCGAGCGGGGTGTCCCGCCCGAGCTCCAGATGCCGGCGCAGCCGCAGGTACTCGTGCTGGTCGTTGATGAACGGCACCGCGAAGGTCAGGTTCGCCGCGGCCGGACCCAGCCGATCGCGCACGGTGGCGCGGATGGCCGCGAACGCGCGTGGGTAGTGCCGCTCCGCGAGCAACGCCCGCGCGCCGTGCAGGCCGAGGTCGGGATTGGTCTCCCGGCCGACCGCCACCTCGGTGGTGATCTGCGCGGCGTCGTCGGACCGCAGGTCCAGCAGCCTGGTGACCAGACGTTGGCCGGGCACCAACCTCTCGACGATCGCGCACAGCTCCGCGCCGATGGCGGCGCCGTATCGTTGTGCCGCAACGGGTCCCGCGCGCAGCGCGTCCAGCGGGCTCAGGCCGGCGGACAGGCACACGAACTCCTCGCGCACGAAGAAGCTGCGCACCTGCTCGACCCGGGGCACCAGCGCGTTGGTCGCCTCGACGTCGGACGCGTCGGCGATGACCACACAGATCGACCGCAGCTCCGCCGGGGTGACGGCGAAGGATGTCGTTGCCCCCGTTGACGAAGCGACGTCGCCGAAGGTGACCGACTCCCGATCGGTGCGCACCGTGACCGGACCGACCAGCCCGGCCAGCTCGCGCCGATCGACCCGCAGCACCGGGATTCCTCTTGACCGGCACAGGGATTCCATGTGACCGGTACGGCCGCCCTCGGCGCAGATCACCGCCACCGAGGCGACGATGGCGTCGTAGAGCTCCGGGCCGAGTGCCTCCACGACCAGGACCGAGCCCGCGATCGGTGCCCTGGTGTGGTTGCAGATCCCACGAACGGTGGTCGTCGGCGCGTCGACCAGCAGTGCCCCAGGAAGTTCGCGAGCCATGAACCTCAGAATCCCAGCCGGCAGGCCGCGCCGGCATCTCCTCGGATGCGGGTTCAGTCCACCGGCTCCAGGCGGCTTTCCAGACCGAGCAGGGTGCGCAGCTCGCGCGGGGTCACCGACAGGTCCTTCAACCTCGTCGCGGCGACCGCGGTGATGGCGAAGCGCACCGCGCGGTCGGTCATGGTGGCGCCGCTCCTGGCGGTGATGGCCTGGATCCCGCGCAGGCTGTCCTCCAGCCGCGAGGTGAGCGCCTGGCGGTGGTCCCGGCGCCGCGCGGTCAGCCGGTGAACCTCGAGCATGGTCGAGTACTCGACCGCCTCGGCCAGCTCCCGGTCGGTGCCGGTGAACGCCGGCGCCGTGGTGTCGTAACAGGATTCCAGGCGGCACAGTACCGAGGCCGCCACCTCCACCGAGTGGTTCTTGATCGCGGCGAGGTTGAACGTGAACGCCCCCGTTCGCCCGTTGCGCACGATCTCGTCGCCCTCCCGCGGGCTGCCGACCACCGAGATCGGGCCCGCCGGCCGGCCCGTCGCCCCGACCAGGGTGCCGCGCTCGTCCACCTCGACGCCGCGACCGGTGCGCCCGTGCGCACAGGCGATGCCCTTGGCCAGCAGGTTCGCCCAGAGCGTCGAGTCGACGCGCCGGTAGTCCGACTCCCGGCCGAAGTTCGAGATCACCAGGTCGGCTTCGAGGGACCACCGCTGCGCCGAGCCGGACAGCGCGAGCACCAGCGTGCCGGTCCCGGTGCGGTCGATCTCGTCGACCTTGCCGGCGATCACCTCGACCTGCCCGCCCTTGACCCTCGCGGCGTCGACGATCTCGGAGGTGTACGCCATGACCCCGACCCGCAGCACGGCCAACATGCTGCCGTACCGGTCGAGCAACGCCCGCAGCTCGGCGGCGGGAATTCCCGCGAGGATCTCCGGAAGATGGGGCTCCCACGACTTGGCGACGCGTTCGGTCACCACCGCCCTGGACACGTCCGGATACTCGCGGACCACCGCGCGACAGGCCCGCCGCCATTCGTCGGTGAACCGCCGGATGAAATCCTCGCGACCGGTATAGGCCTGGCCGCCGAGTTGCGGTGGCGGCAAATCGAGCACGCGGTGGCGATGATCTGCCGGATAGGTGCGCAGCGTCCGCCCCGAGCCGGAGATCATGTGGATCTTTCCGGTGTGCCCGTGCCGCAACAACAACGCCGCCGAGTCGTACGCGCTGAGCAATGTGCCGACGATCGCCACCACCGCGTCGGGCCGGACGCCGAGTATCCGGTCGATGCCGTCCGGGGAATACGGCTGGGGCACGAACGCCGGGTGATCGAACACCCCGGCGGCGAACGCCGGGTGTTTTCGTTCGAGTCCGGTCGCGAGCACCACGTGGTCGGCCCGCAGCGTCACCGTGCCCGCGGGCTGACAGATGTGGACATCGACATGATCGGTGTGGACGTCCACATCGACCGCCTCGCCGTCGGTCTCGACCAGCGTCACGCCGGCCATCGCCTCCCGCGCGGCCTGTGCCAGCCGGTCGGCGAGATAGTCGGGATAGACGCACCGGGGCGCCGGACCGGATTCGACGAAGGTGAACTCGCGCCACTCCGCCGGCCAGTCGGTCCGGTCGGCCTCGTGATTGGCCCAGGCGACGAAGTCGTCCACGTCTTCCCGAAACGCCGACATCCGACCGGCCTGGATATTGAACACGTGCTGCCAGTGGTTGCTCTCCCGGTGATACGCCACCCCGGCCTGCCGATATTCGGCACGCCGCTCGAGCAACACGATCTCCACCGGTTCCCTGGCGAACTGAAGAAGGCGAATGGCGGTGGCGGTGCCGCCGAGACCGGCACCCACGACAAGCACTCTGGGACGATCGCCGACGTGGTTCACCTTGTTTCTCGCCCTCTGCAGCACGGCTGACGAACGCCGGACGACGATCGGCAAACATATTACCGCGCGGTCACGCTATCCCGGCATTTCACCGCGTCCGGCGTCGGGAGATCATGACCCCATAACTAACCCCGTGCCGGAACCGGCGGCTACTTCCTGGTTGCTGTCCTTCGTCAGCGCGGCCAACTCCCGCAGCGCGGGCAGCGCCAGCTCCGGCACCGGTGACGCGCCGGCCACCCCGAGACACACGTGGTCCGCGCCGGCGGCGAACTGCTGGCGCACCCGGTCGGCGATCACCGATAGGTCGCCGGCGGCGACCATCCCGTCGACCAGCCGGTCGCTCCCCCCGTCGCGCAGGTCCGACTCGTCAACGCCGAGCAGCTCGCGCACCATCGCCCACCGGGACGGCACGACGTCGAGCTGTGCGAGCCACCCCGCGATACTCGCCCGCGCGGTCTCCCGCGCCCGCGCGCGATCGGCGTCGAGCACCACCGACTGGTGCACGGCGAGCACGGCGTCCTGGCCGACGATCCGCCGCGCGTAGGCGGTGTGCTCGACCGGCAGGAAGAACGGGTGCGCGCCCCAGGTCCGCGCCGCGGCCAGGCCCAGCATCCTCGGTCCGAGCGCGGCGAGCACCCTGGGCGCCGGCGACGCGGGCGCCGGCCCGGTGAGCGTCGCCTCGTCCATGGCGGTCAGGTACTCGCTCATCGCCTGGATCGGCGGCCGCCACCGGTCGCCGGCGAGCACCGGCGCGCCGACCCCGAGCCCGAGCACGAACCGGCCGGGGAACGCCTCGGCCAGCGTGCGCTCGGCCGCCGCGAGCGTCCCCGGTCGGTGCCGGTAGATGTTCGCGATCCCCGGCGCCACGACGATCCGGCTGGTCGCCGACAGCAGGAGCGCGGCCTGCGTGGTCGCGTCCCGCCCGGCGGCCTCGCCGAACCACACCGTGCCGTAGCCGAGCTCCTCGATCTCGGTGACCGCGTCTCGCACCACCGGCCACGGGTTCTGGTCGAACGCCCAGGTCCACACCCCGACCCGGCCCAACTCCGCCATGATCCGCTCCTTCGCTCTAAACTGAGGGCCCCTCCGATTTCGCCCACCTTACGGAGGCCCCCTCCGATTAGGCAAGGACGAGACCGATGAGAGCTGACGCGCGGCGCAACTACGACCGGCTGCTCGCGGTCGCGCACACGGTGTTCACCGAGCAGGGCACCGAGGCGTCGCTGGAGGAGGTCGCCCGCCGCGCCGAGGTCGGCATCGGCACGCTGTACCGGCACTTCCCCACGCGCGACGCCCTGCTGGAGTCCCTGTTGCACGACCGGTTCACCGCGTTGCGCACCCGGGCGGAGGCCCTGCTCGACGCGCCGGCACCACTGGCGGCGCTGGCCGAGTGGCTCGGCCGGCTCGTGACCCGCGCGGCGACCTACCGGGGCCTGCCTGGCTCGGTGCTCACCACCCTCCACCAGGAGGGCTCGGCGCTCTACGAGTCCTGTCACGCGATGACCGCCGCCGGGGTCGCGCTGATCGTGCGCGCCAAGGAGGCGGGCGAGCTCCGCCCGGAGATCGACCCGATGGACGTGCTCGCGCTCGCCGGCGCCATCGCCTGGCTCACCGAGCAGCTGCCCGACGACCACCAGCGGCCACAACGCCTGCTCGAGCTGGTGATGACCGCGCTGACACCGGCGCGAAGTCCCGCATAACGGTTAGATCTCGCGCCGGTTAATTAGCTGTATCCCGCACATTACTCCCTTGACTTGAGCGATTCCCCCACCCAAGGGTGTCGCCATGGGTGAAGTCCTCAAGCTGGACGAGCTGGACCGCCGCATCGTCGCCGCGCTCCAGCTCAACGGCCGCGCCTCCTGGAAGAAGGTCGCGGCCGCCATCGACGCCAAGGAGTCGACGGTCGTCCGGCGGGGACAGCAGCTGATCGAGTCCCGGGTCGTCGGCGTCACCGGGGTGCTCGACCACCTCCGGTGCGGGCTGGGCATCTCCCTGCTCGTCCGGGTGCGCTGCCGGCCGGGACGGGCGACCACCGTGGCCGAGGCGATGGCCGCGCTGCCGGTCACCCGGTTCGTCACGGTCGTGTCCGGCAGCGCCGATGTCGCCGCCGAGATCGTGGTCCGCCGCCACCAGGACGTCGCCCAGGTCCTGGTCGACGGGCTCCCCCGGCCGGAGGACATCGTCGAGACCGAGTCGATGGTGGTGGTCCGCAAGTTCCTCGCCTTCGAGGAGTGGGACACCGGGCTGCTCGACGCGCAGGCCTGCGCCCAGCTGCGCTCGGCGGCGCCGGTCACCGACCACCGGGACTGGCACGCGCCCGAGCAGCTCAGCGAGCAGGAGTTCGCCATCGCCGGCGCGCTGGCCGCGGACGGCCGGGCCACCTACGCCCAGCTCGCCGCCGCCGTCGGGATCAGCGAGTCGACCGCGGCCAGACGGGTGGAGTCGCTGGTCAGCCGGGGCTGCCTGCGGTTCCGCACCCTGTTCGAGACCCCGGTACTCGGCCTGGACGTGAACTTCATGCAGTGGCTGTCGGTCGAGCCGGGCGCGCTGGAGAACGTCGGCTCGATGCTGGCCAAGGAGCCGTCGACCAGGTACGTGAGCGCGACGACCGGCCGGTTCAACCTGTGCCTGCACGGCGTGCTGCCCGGCTACGGCGAGTTGTACGACTACCTCACCAAGGTCATCGGCGCGCTGCCCGGGGTGCACGCCGCCGACATGACCCTGCAGGCCCGCACCCTGAAACGGGCCTGGGTGCGCATCGCCGAGGACGGGCGGCGGGAAGCATGAGCACGCCTCCGTGGCAGTGGGACGAGCCGACCTGGCGCCGGCACGTCGACCGCATCCGCGCCGGCCGGCGGCTCACGCCGGCGAGCTGGCCGGGTGGCGCGGCGGTGGCCGTCGCGCTGTCCTTCGACGCCGACCACGAGACCATCCCGCTGCGCGACGGCGATCTCAGCCCCGGCCGGCTGTCCCAGGGCGAGTACGGCGCGCGGGCCGCGGTGCCGAGGATCCTGGCCATGCTCGCCGAGTTCGACGCGCCGGCGAGCTTCTTCGTGCCGGCGGTGTCGGCCCTGCTGCATCCGGCCGACATCGAGGCCTATGTCGCCGGCGGGCACGAGGTCGCGCTGCACGGCTGGATCCACGAGCTGAACACCGCGCTGCCGCCGGCCGCCGAGCTGGACCTCACCGGCGCGGCCAGCGCGACGCTGGAACGGCTCGCCGGCGTGCGCCCGGTCGGCATCCGCACCCCGAGCTGGGACTTCTCCGAGTCCACCATGGACATCATCAGCCAGCTGGGGCTGCGGTACGACTCGTCGTTGATGGCCGACGACGAGCCGTACGAGCTGCTCGCCGACGGCCGGCCGACCGGGGTCGTGGAGATCCCGGTCGAGTGGATCCGCGACGACGCGCCCTACCTGACGATGAACCGGACCGCCGCGCAGCGGCCGTACACCCCGCCGCGCGCCCTGTTCGAGATCTGGCGCGACGAGTTCGACGCCGCCTACGCCGAGGGCGGGCTGTTCCAGCTCACCCTGCACCCGCACCTGATCGGCCACCGCTCCCGGCTGCCGGTGCTGCGGGACCTGCTCACCCACATCCGCGAGCGGCCGAAGGTCTGGTTCGCCACCCACGCGGCCGTCGCGGAGGCCGCCCACGCAGTGAGGAGTAGCCGTGGTTAGGCATGTCGTGGTCACGGGGGCGGCCGGCGGTATCGGGCTGGCCACCGCGAAGGCCTTCGCCGCGCTCGGCGACCTGGTCACCGGCGTCGACGCGCGCGAACCCGACCTGGTCGCGGCGATGGCCCCGCTCGGCGGCCGCGCGCTGGTCGCCGACCTCGCCGACCCGGAGTGTGCCGAGGTCATCCGGCGCACGGTCGCGGCGACCGGACCGGTCGACGTGCTGGTCAACGCGGCCGGCATCTACCCGGCGACCCCGTTCACCGAGCTGACCGCGGCCGCCTGGGACCGCGTGCAGCACGTGAACGTACGCGCGCCGATGCTGCTGACCAGGGAGCTCGCCACCGCCGGGCGGCCGGGCGCGGTGGTCAACCTCAGCTCGTCGGCGGCCACCCGCGCCCGGCCGGGCGCGGCCCACTACTGCACCTCCAAGGCCGCCGTGGAGATGCTGACCAAGGCCTGCGCGGTCGAGCTGGCCGGTCAGGGCATCCGGGTCAACGCGGTCGCCCCCGGCTTCGTCGAGGTGACCAGCCCGGTCAACCCGGTCACCCCGGAGTACGCCCGCGCGGTGTCGGCCAACCTGGTCGGCCGGGCGGCCGGCCCGGAGGAGATCGCGGCCGCGGTGGTCTGGCTGGCCGGCGCCGACGCCGCGTTCGTCACCGGCTCGATCCTGCGCGTCGACGGCGGCGCGACCGCGGGCTCCACCGCCCTACCGCTTCATTTCCCCACCATGACCACGCTGCAGAAGGAGGAGTCCCGGTGAACTGTCGGAAGCTCGTAACCGTGCTGGCCGTCTGCGTGCTGGCGGCCACCGGGGCCTGCGCGGCCGAGGAGATCAACCCGGCGCAGAGCGACACCACGGTGCGCACCGTGCTCCCCAGCGACACCTCCAGCTTCGACCCCGCGCTGGCGCAGGGACAGCAGAGCTTCCAGGTGGCGAACCTGCTCTACGACACCGTGCTGCGCCGCGACAGCGACGCCAAGGTGATCGGCGGGCTGGCCACGGACTGGGAGGCGGTGTCCGCCTCGGAGTACACCTTCACCATCCGCGACGACGCGACCTGTGCCGACGGCACCGAGATCACCGCCGAGGTGGTGGCGAACTCGCTGCGCAGACTCGCCGACCCGGCCACCACGTCGACCTGGCGGAACCTGGTCTTCGGCCTTGGCGAGGTCGAGGTGACCGCCACCGGCGCGACCGTGGCGATCTCGCTGTCCGCGCCCTACGCCACGCTCCCGCAGAGCCTGACGATCCCGCAGGCCGGCATCGTCTGCCCGGCCGGCCTGGCCGACCCCAAGGGCCTCGCGGCCGGCTCGGTCGACGGCGCGTTCTCCGGGCCCTACACCGTCGAGGAGGCCCAGCAGGGCGTCGGCTACACCTTCGCGCTGCGCGAGGACTACGACGCCTGGCCGGAGTTCAGCCAGCCGCTGACCGGTGAGCCGCCGAGCACGATCGAGCTCAGCATCTCCACCGACCAGTCGACGGTGGCCAACCAGATCCTGGCCGGCGACGTCGAGCTGGGCCAGTTCGCCGACCCGGACGTGGTCAAGCGGTTCGCCGACCAGCCGGAGCTGAAGACCTTCCCGATCACCCAGGCCAGCACCTACGTCGTGTTCAACCAGCGGCCGGGCCGGGTGTTCGCCGACAAGCCGGAGCTGCGCCGGGGGGTGGCCTCGGCCATCGAGCAGGAGGCGTTCAACGCGGTGTTCAGCAAGGGCACCTCCGAGCTGTTGACCTCGGTGTCCCCGGCGAGCTACCCCTGTGTCAGCACCGACCGCGCGAACCTGGTCGACCACGACCCGGCGGCGGCCAAGCGGGCGCTCGAGGGCGTCGGCGGTATCAAGATCATCGGCAACACGGCCAACCGGCAGTACAGCGGCGGCGCCGACTACATCTACCAGGTGCTCACCGACGCGGGCGCGGAGGCGGAGCTGGCGAAGGTCGACAACGCCACGTTCTGGAGCACGATCGCCGAGGGCGGTTCTGACTGGGACATCGTGTTCCTCGGCGACCTGAACTCGGTCGGCTCGATCAGCGCGTCGCTGGACCGGGTCATGGGCCCGAGCGTCGAGGACGGCGGGCGCAACTACAGCGCGTCGGTCAACCCGGAGGGCGCGGCCGCGCTCGCCGAGGGGCTGGCCGCGACCGACGAGGACAGCCGGTGTGCCGCCTTCGAGCGGGCCCAGCAGACCCTGTTCGAGCGCACCGACGTGGTCCCGCTGGTCGGTGGCCCGCTGACCTACGTCACCAGCGGCGGCCTGACGATGTCGGTGTTCGACGACTACGCGGACTGGGCCACGCTCCGGTTCGGTGCGCCGTGACCGATGCGAACCTGGCGGTCCGCGCCCGGCCCCGGCGGGTGCGGGGTGAGTCGTCGTGGGCGTCCTTCGCACTGCGCCGGGCGGGTGGGCTGGCCGGCACGGTGGTCACCGCGGTCGTGGTGACGTTCTTCATCGTGCCGCTGATCCCCGGCGACCCGGCGGTGAGCGCGGCCGGGCCGGACGCGACCAGGGAGCAGATCGAGCAGGTCCGGGCGCAGCTCGGGCAGGACCGGCCGATCCTCGAGCAGTTCGCCTCCTACGTCGGCGGGTTGTTCCGTGGCGACCTCGGGCACTCGTTCTCGCTGAACGCGCCGGTGGCCGACGCGGTGTTCACCTGGCTGCCGCTGACCGCGAGCCTGTCGTTCCTCGCGCTGCTGGTCGTGCTGCTGGTGGCGGTGCCGCTCGGGATGGCGGTCGGCGCGCTCACCCGAGGCGGGCGGCGGCCCCGGCTGGACGCGGCGTTCGGCTACGTCACCGCGTTCGTCGCGGCGATCCCGCCGTACGTGATGGCCACGCTGCTGGTGCTGCTGTTCGCGGTGACCATGGGCCTGCTGCCGCCGGCCTACACCCGCTCCGAGCCGGGGGTGTCCTACATCCTGCCCGCGCTCGCGCTGAGCATCCCGTCGATCTGCCTGATCTCCCGGGTGGTGCGCCGGGAGACGGCCGTCGTGCTCGAACAGGACTATCTGCGCACCGCGCGCGGCTGGCGGCTCAGCACCATGCGCACCGCGCTGCGCTACGCCCTGCCGAACCTGCTGACCAGCACGTTGACCCTCAGCGGCATCATCCTGGTCGGCATGCTCGGCGGTGCGATCAGCGTCGAGAAGGTGTTCGGCTGGCCGGGTCTGGGCCTTGGCGTGGTCAACGCGGTGACCACCAAGGACTACCCGTTGGTCCAGGGCATCGTGCTGGTGCTGGCCGTGCTGTCGGCGCTGATGACCATGCTGGTGGACATCGTGCTCGGCATCGTCGACCCGAGGGTGCGGGGAGGAAGCCGTGGCTAGCACCGGACGGCTGCGCTGGAATCCGGCGCTGATCGCGGGCACCGCGCTGGTGGGTGGCACCGCGGTGACCGTCATCATCGTCTCGCTGCTCAGCGGCGACCCGGGGGCGCTGAGCGACGACACCAGCCAGCCGCCGTCGGGGGCGCACTGGCTGGGCACCGACGATCTCGGCCGGGACCTGTTGACCAGGGCGCTGGTCGGGGCGCAGGCGAGCCTGTGGATGGCGTTGGTGGCCACCGCGATCTCGATGTTCCTCGGCGTGCTGATCGGCACGGTGATCTGGACCGCGCCGCGCCGGCTGCGGGAGCTGGCGTTGCGGATCGTGGAGATCTCGGTCTCCTACCCGGAGCTGCTGGTCGCGGTGGTGCTCGCGGCGATCCTGGGCTCCGGGCGCTGGCAGGTGGTGATCGCGGTCGCGGTGGCCAACATCCCGGTGACCGCCCGGCTGACCGCCAACCTCACCGGCGCCATCTACCAGCGGGACTTCGTGACCACCGCCAGGCTGGTCGGCGTGCCCCGGCGGGCGCTGATCAGCCGGCACCTGCTGCCGAACATGGCCGAGCCGCTGCTGATCCAGCTGGCGGCGAGCTTCTCCACCGGCCTGGTGGCGATGTCGGCGCTGTCGTTCGTCGGGCTCGGGGTGCAGACCCCGGACCTGGACCTCGGCCGGCTGCTCGCCGACGGGCTGCCGGCGATCTACTCGCGGCCGATCGAGGTGGTCGGCCCGACGGTGATGATCCTGCTGCTGTCCATCGGCGCGATGCTGATCGGCGACGGGCTGGCCGCGTCGGCCGATCCCCGGGTCGCCCGCCGGTTCCCCACGACCAGGCCGGTGCCGACCCAGTCCGCGCGGGGCGCCTCGACCGCGCCGGTCGTGGTGCGTGACCTGGCCGTGCGGCGGGTGGACGGCACCGAGCTGGTGGCCGGGATCTCCTTCGAGATCGGCCGGGGCGAGATCCTGGGGCTGGTCGGCGAGTCCGGCAGCGGGAAGTCGCTGACCGCGCTGTCGCTGGCGCGGCTGCTGCCAGAGGGGCTCGCCGCGTCGGCCACCGAGCTGCGCGCCGGCAGCGTGGACCTGCTCGACCGGCCGACCAGGCGCGAGCTGGCCGACGCGGTCGCGATGATCTACCAGGACCCCGGGACCACGTTCAACCCGGCGCTGCGGATGGGCGCCCAGCTCACCGAGGTGCTGCGGGTGCACCGGGGCAAGTCGAAGAGCGAGGCGCGGGCGATCATCGCCGAGCTGCTGGCCGGGGTGCACATCACCGATCCGGACCGCCTGCTGCGGTCCCATCCCTACGAGCTGTCCGGCGGCATGCGGCAGCGGGCGATGATCGCCGCCGCGCTGGCCGCCGAGCCGGCGCTGCTCATCGCCGACGAGCCGACCACCGCGCTCGACGTCACCGTCGCGGCCGGGATCCTGACCGAACTCGCCCGGATCCGCGACGAGACCGACACCGCCATGCTGTTCATCTCCCACGATCTCGGGGTGGTCGCGGACCTGTGCGACCGCGTGCTGGTGATGAAGGACGGAGCGATCGTGGAGGAACTGACCAACGAGGCACTGCGCGCGGGCGAGGTCCGCGACCCCTACACCCGCATGCTGCTCAACGCCGTCCCGAAGCTCCCAGGACCGGCGGTGACCTCATGAGCCAGTCGACCCGCAGCGAAGGGCTCCTTCACTGCACTGGGCGCAGCGAAGGGACCCTTCGCTGCGTTGCCGCCGGGGGTGCTACATGAGCGGGTTGGCGGTTGAGGGGGTTTCGGTGCGGTTTGGGCGGGGGGCGCGGGGGGTGACGGCGCTGGACGACGTGAGTGTCACCGTGCCCTCCGGGCACACCGTCGGGCTGGTCGGCGAGTCCGGGTCGGGGAAGTCGACGCTGGCCAGGGCGATCCTGGGGATCGCGCCGGTCGCCGGCGGGCGGGTGCTGCTCGACGGCACCGACGTGCGGGGGCTGGGCCGCCGCGAACGGCGCGCGTTCCTGCGCCGGGTCCAGCTGATCCCGCAGGACCCCTACTCCTCGCTCGACCCGCGCCGGACGGTCGGCCAGACGCTGGCCGAGGCGCTCGACCCGGTGCACGCCAGGGTGCGCCAGCACCAGGAGGCGATCGACACCGCGCTGGCCGAGGTGGCGATGCCGGCCGACTCGGCCGGCCGCTACCCGTACGAGTTCTCCGGCGGGCAGCGCCAGCGGGTGGCCATCGCCCGCGCGCTGATCACCCGGCCGGAGGTGGTGATCGCCGACGAGATCACCTCGGCGCTGGACGTCTCGGTGCAGGCCGAGGTGTTGGCGCTGCTGGACCGGCTGCGCCACGAGCTGACCCTCACCATGCTGTTCATCTCGCACAACCTGGCCGTGGTGCACCAGGTCAGCGACGACGTCGTCGTGCTGCGGCACGGGCAGGTGGTCGAGTCCGGCACCGTCGGCCAGGTGTTCACCCGACCGACCGCCGACTACACCCGCGACCTGTTGGCCGCCATCCCCGGCCAGGCACCGACGCGATGAGCACGACCACCTTCGCCGACCGCGAGTTCCTGCTGCACGCGACGGTAACCGGCGGGTTGGGGTTGTCGGCCACCGGCCTGGACCGCGGCGAGATAGGGCCGTCGCTGCTGTGCCGGGCCGATCCGGACGGCACCAGCGTGGTCGTGACCGCGACCAACACCGCCTTCGGCCACTCCGGCGCCACCGCCGCGCAACGGGCCGCGGCGGAGCGCTCGTTCGCCGAGTCGGCGCTGGCCCGCTGCCCGGCCACCGGCGCGGGCGGCTTCGACCCGGCGCCGCTGGGCCTGGTGGACCTCGTGGGGATCGGCCAGCGGTTGACCGACGCCGCCGAGACCCCGTTCGTACTGGACCGCGCGCTGAGCAGGGTGGTGCGCGTCGCGTGGTACGGCGAGGTGCTGGCGGTCGAGTCGGTACTGACGTTCCGGTTGGCCCAGCCGAAACCGCGGCCCCGCACGACCAGGGAGGCCCTGCCGGGGGCCTGGCCGCCGCCGGACCATCCCGCGCCCGGCGAGACCGTGAGCCTGCGCCAGCAGGTGGCGCTGCGCCCCCTGCCGCCGCCTGGCTACCGGCCGGTGGCGTTGGACCCGACCATCGGCGCGACCCCGAACCTGGCCGTGCACCGGTTCGACCTGGTCGACACCCGGGACGCGGAAACCCCGCTGGCCACCCGGTTCCTGGCGGCCGAGCCGATCGTGTTCCACCTGGACCCGGCGATGCCGCCGGCGGTCATGGCCGCCGTGCGCGCGGGCGGCAACTGGTGGCAGGAGGCGTTCGCCGCGGCCGGACTGGTTGGCGCGTACCGGGTCGAGCCGCTGCCAGACGACAGGGAGCTGACCGACCCCCGGCTCAACGTCGTGCTGTGGGTGCACCGGGCCGACCGGGGGTGGTCCATGGGCATGACCCAGGTCGACCCGCGCACCGGGGAGATCCTGCGTGCCGTGGTGCGGCTGGGCTCCCAGCGGATCGAGCAGCTGCGGGCGATCACCGAGAGCGTGCTCGCGCCCTACGACCGGGAAGACGGGGCGGCGGTGGTGGCCGAGGTGGTGGCCGCGCGGCTGCGCCAGCTGGCCGCGCACGAGATCGGCCACGGGCTCGGCTTCGCGCACAACTTCGCCTCCCACCAGCATCCTCGACTGTCCGTTATGGACTATCCGGGTCCGGTGTTCGATGTGGACGGTGAGCGGCCGGTCGCGCCCGCGCCGTACGCGACCGGGCTCGGCGACTGGGACCGGTACCAGGTCGCCGCGCTCTACGGAACCGGTGCGGTGCCACCGGATCTGGACTACACCACCGACGCCGACGCGCGGGCCGACGACGCCGCCGACGCGTGCGGCGCCACCTGGATCACGCCGGGCGAGCCGATCGCGGCGCTGGCGCGGCTGCTGGCCGTGCGGGCCGCGGCGCTGCGCCGGTTCGGACAGGCCGTCGTGCCGGCCGGCAGCGATCCCAACGAGCTCGAGCGCCGCTTCCTGCTGCTGTACCTGCTGCACCGCCATCAGGCGACGGCGGTGGTCAAGCTGATCGGTGGCAGTGTGCGCCGCTACGCGGTGACCGGCGCCGACTTCGCCGGCGGGACCGTCCCGGTCGACCAGTCGCGGCAACGGGCAGCGCTCGACCAGCTCGCCGCGCTGCTGACGCCGGAGTTCCTGGAGATCCCGGCGCACATCCGGCCGCTGCTGGTCGGGCCGGCCGGCGGGCGCCCGCGCCGCGCGGGACAGTTCGACCACCGCACGGCCGGCGCGTTCGACGCGGCCTCGGCCATCGCGGCCGGCACCGACGTGGTCGCCGGCGCGCTGCTCGCGCCGGCACGGCTCAACCGGCTCGCCGATGGCGCTGGCGTCGGCCTGGACGAGGTGCTGGCCAGGACCGTCGGTCACGCGGTGGCATTGCTGAACGGCGCGCGGCGGGACCCACGCACCGACACCATCGGCTGGACGCTGCTGCGCCGGTTCGAGCACACCCTGACCGATCCGGGGTTGCACCAGCACACCCGGATGACCGCGGTCGAGTCGGTCGCCGACGGACCGTGGTTCGACGGCGCGGGCCGGCCCGCGCTCCTGGCGCGCTGGGCGGCGATGACCGCACAGGCCTACGAACATCCGGGCGACCTCCCTGATCCCCCGCAGGGCACCCCGATCTAGTGCTGAGGAAGAGGAGTACATGACCGCGTTGACCACCGGAGTCGCCGACCGGATCGCCGACCTGGCCGCGCTGTACCGGGACCTGCACGAGCACCCCGAGTTGTCGTTCCAGGAGAAGCGCACGGCCGCGATCGTGGCCGCCCGGCTGACCGAGGCGGGGTTCGAGGTGACCACCGGGGTCGGCGGCACCGGGGTGGTCGGAGTGCTGCGCAACGGCGACGGCGGGTCGGTGCTGTTGCGCGCGGACCTGGACGCGTTACCGGTGCGGGAGGGCACGGAAGTCCCCTATCGCAGCCAGGCCACCGGGGTCGGGCCGGACGGCGACGTGGTGCCGGTGATGCACGCGTGCGGGCACGACACCCACGTCACCGCGCTGGTCGGTGCGGCGGAACAGTTCGCGGCGCGGCGCGCGCACTGGTCGGGCACCGTGCTCGTGGTCTTCCAGCCGGCCGAGGAGATCGGCGCCGGCGCACGGGCGATGCTCGACGAGGACTTCCTCGACCGCTTCCCCCGTTACGACGTGGCCCTTGGCCAACACGTGATCTCCGCGCCGAGCGAGCACCTCTACGTGTGTCCTGGCGTGTTCATGGCCGCGGCCGACAGCCTGCGGGTCACCGTGTTCGGCCGGGGTGGGCACGGGTCGGCGCCGCAGACGACCGTGGACCCGATCGTCATCGCGGCCGCGATCGTGTTGCGGCTGCAGACGATCGTGTCCCGCGAGATCGCCGCGACCGATGTCGCGGTGGTGACCGTCGGTGCCATCCGGGCCGGCTCCAAGGAGAACGTGATCCCGGCCGAGGCGGAGCTGAAGCTCAACATCCGCACGTTCGACCCCGGGGTGCGGCTGCGGATCCTGGCGGCGGTGGAGCGGATCGTGCTGGCCGAGGCCGCGGCCGCCGGCGCGCCCCGCGACCCGGAGATCGCCCTGATCAACGACTTCCCGTTGCTGGTCAACGATGACGAGGCGACCAGGAAGGTGCTCGCGTCGTTCACCGAGGCGTTCGGCGAGGACACCGTGCACGTGGTCGGCAGCAAGCCGGCGAGCGAGGACTTCGGCCGGTTCGGGACCGCGGCGGCGGTGCCGTCGGTGTTCTGGAACTTCGGCGCCTTCGAGCGGGGGCTGTACGCCGATCCCGGTAAGCCGCAGCTGGCGGTGGCCGAGGGCGCCGCGCCGGGCAACCACTCCTCCCAGTTCGTGCCGAACGACGTCGAACCCGCGCTGCGCCGGGCGGTCGAGGCCCTGCTGACCGCGGCGGCCAACTGGCTCACCATCCGCTGACCTTGCTGCCCGCCCGGGCCACCGGCACACTGGGCGAAACGCACGGGAGCAGGCAGGTGAGTGAACAGGGCCCGGTTCGGGTGGACGAGTCCGGCTTGGACGAGCGGGGCGTGCTGCATGCGCCTGGAGTGTTGCCGGCCGAGGACCCGGCCGCCAAGCAGGACTGGGACGGGCTGCGGCCGGCGTTGCGGGAGCGGTTGGCCGGGGTGCTCGGCACCAGGCAGATGTGGTGGCGCGATCACGACGACCCGAACCGCACCTCGGTACTGGCCTTCGGCGACCGCGCGATGTGCGTGGCCACGCCGGTCAGCGTGGACGGTCAGGCCCGCCACCGCGTCGAACTGCGGCGGTGGGTCCCGGGATCGTTGACCCAGCAGCGGTTCCGCACTCCCGGCGCCGACACCTCGGCGCGTCGCCTGGCCGAGCACGACCCGGCGACGCTGGACTCGATGCCGCCCGAGGTGAGCGCGCTGCTCGGGCACCTGCCGTCGGCGGTCCAGTGGTATCTGCAGGTCCCGCTGCTGACCGCCGGCGAGAACAACACCGAGAACACCGATGGTGCCGTCGGCGGCTCGCGCTGGTACCACGTCTGGGATCAGCCGGACCGGCGGATGGACATCTGGATCTGGCTGCATTCCGGTCGGAAAGTGACCTTCGCACACGGCCGGCGGGTATTCCCAACCAATGGCCGAACGTCGGTCCCCCAATGGGATCTGCGTTGTTGGCGAGCCACCTGCGAGTGAGTTCTCGTGTACCGTTGTCGCGACGCTGCTCCGTCACGGTTGAAGGTTTAGTTGTCCAGAACCAGGAAACTTCGGCGATCCGCCGGCTACGCGTTCGCCTCGGCGTTACTCGCCTCCGCGCTGGCGGTCGTCGTCAATCTGGCCACCGAGTGGAAACACAACCTGGCGGCCTGGATCGTGGTCGCGGCCCTCACCATCCTGACCGCCGCGACGACCTTTCTGTTGATGCGCGACGCACCGGAATCCCCGCGCACCAACGACCTGAGCTTCGGTCACCGGCTTCGCGCCGGCCGGGTCCGGGTCAAGGGGCGGCGGAACCGGTTCACCGCTGGCGATGACGCCACCATCACCGACCTCGACGTGTCCTCGGGCGGATGACCGAGTTCATCGGCCGCGCGCGGGAACTCCGCACGTGCCTGGACCACCTGTACGCCCCCGATCTCCACGGCCACGTCATCGACGTCGCCGGGCTCAACGGCATCGGCAAGACGATGTTCCTCGACCGGCTCGCGGCCATGGCCGACGGTCAGGCCAGGGTGATCCGGCTGGATATGCGCGACCACGGGATCGGCGAGGGCTATTCCGGCGAGTTCGGGTTGACCGCGAGTTCGGCCATGTTGCTCGAAACGCTGTCCCGGTCCAAACAGATTCTGCACCGGTACTTCGACGACGGGCGGCGGGAGTTCGCCGATTTCCGGCTGGTCGCCCGCCTCGACGGGCTGGAGGGCGAACGGCAGCAGGGGTACAACGCGATCACCTTCGGCGACTCCGCCAAGGTCGGCAACCTCGACGCGCGGGTGGAGATCAACGCCGAGTCCGCCAACCGGGACGCGTTGCGGGAGCGCCAACAGCGGATCAACGACGCCTTCGTGTCGGCCTGGGAAGCCGTCATCCGCAAGCGACGCGAGCCGGTCCTGGTCACCATCGACGCCTTCGAACTGGTCGCCGACGACCAGATCGGCTGGTGGCTGCTGCGTGACCTGGTCCGCCACCTGCCACGAACGCTGGTGGTCATCGCCCGCACCCCCACGGTGCACACCTGGCTGCAGGACGCCGAGTTCCACCAGCTCCCGCTCACCCACTTCACCCGCGAGGAGACCGCGGACTTCCTGCGGCGCCGGTGTTCCGGCGTCCCGGTGAGCGACGAGATCACCGACATCGTGCTGCGGTTCACCGACGGCCACCCCGGTGGCGTCGGCCTGGTCGCCGAGCTCGTGCTCGAGCTGGGCGGACCGGCGCTCGACGCGCTCACCCTGCGCCGGACCCTCGACCGGCTGCCCGCCCAGTCCCACCAGCTGTGGGCCGAGCTCGTCGACGCGATCCTCGGCGCGGCCCGGCAACCGCGGCACCGGGAGGCGGTCGAGGCGGCGGCGGTGGCCGACACGTTCACCGAGGGGCTGCTCGGCACCCTGATCGGGTCGGGTGTCGTGGCGGCCGACGTCATCGCCGACCTGGCGCGGCTGCGGATGATCCGGCAGGTCGGCGAGGCGTCCGGCCGGTCGCACAACAGCTACCGGCTGCACGAGTTCCTCCGGCTCGCGATCGAGGCGCGCACCCCGGCCCGCAACCGGACCAGGTGGCGGGAGCTGCACCAACTGGCCGCCGACCACTACTACGCCTCGCTCGGCGACCTCGACAGCGACCTGCGCGAAGGATCATACGAATCCTGGTACGCCTTCGAGGATCCCCTGTGGCAGCACCACAAACGCCGCTGGCTACACCACTCCGGCATGCTGGTGGAACGCCGGGCGATCACCCGTACCCGGTTCCTGCTGGTCTTCCTCAAGGCGTTCTGGTGGTGGGGCAGCTACGTGCCGTTCGAGTTCAACCGCGGCCTGCTCGAGGACTGGAACCGGACGGCGACGATCTGGGCGAACGCCAGTGAGAACGTGGCGCTGGTCGAGGCCGAGCTGAGCCGGGACCGGGCGTTCCTGGACGCGCTGGCGACCCTGCTCACCACCTACCCGATGGGCAGCCCCAAACCGGCCGACGCGCCGTGGGACCAGGTGCGCGGCCAGCTGCTGTTGTTGCGCGACCTCACCGTGCGCAGCCTGGCCAAGGGGGTGCGGCTCACCGAGGACGAACAGCGCGACGCCGCCTTCGCCGACGCGTTGCTCGCCGTGTACCTGGCGCACTCGATCCGGTTCCGGAGCCGGGGAGACGACCGGGCGACGCGCTACTACCAGTCGGCGACGGCCACGTTCGAGCGGCTCGGCGACGACTGGAACGTGGCCTGGATGCTCAGCGAGCAGGCGGAGATGGCCTTCGAGGCCGGCGACCACACCGCCGCCGAGCGGCTGCTGGCCCACAGCGCGCGGCGCGAGCACGCCAGGGCGAGCGACGACGAGGACTGGGACCACGAACTGCAGGGCGACCTGCACCGGCTGCGCGGCGACCTGTGGTGGCGGCAGGGTGAGCTCGGGAAGGCGGGCGTCTGCTACGGCCGCGCGGTCCGGCAGGCCTACTGGCTGCACGGCGCCTGGCAGGGCGGCCCGGACGAGTACACCAGCGAGTTCTACCGGGAACAGACCAGCAGGGTCGCCCGGCGCGTCGGCGAGCTGACCGCGCAGGCGCGGGTGGCCGAGTTCCTCGCCGGTGTCCGCGACGGCTGTCCCGAGGCGTGTCCTGCTGTCCCGGCGACGCTGCCCACCGAGGTCAACGAGGTGCGCGCGGCGCTGTTCGTGGCCGGGCCGTCCCCGGCCGACCTGCGCAGTGAGGGCTCGGACTTCATGGCGCGCTGGCGACTGCACTGGGAGGACTGCCTGGACGTGGTGGCCGGGCTCGACGAGCTGCGCGGGACCGGTCAGCCGGACTGAGTCAGCTCAAGCCGGTCCACCAGCCACCGCGCCTGCCGGCTCCGCTCGTCGGCGTAGCCGTCGGCCGCCGGTTCGCGCGCGCACTCGTCGGCGACCCTGGCCGCCAGGTAGGCGCTGGCGGGCGCCGGGTAGCCGTCGAAGGTCTCCACCGCGTCCTGCACGTAGCCGCACAACAGCACCGCCGACGCCAGGTCGGTCCGGTCCGCCGCGGCCGCCGCGGCGGCCGCCCAGCCAGCCGGGTCGGTGGCCGCCCGCAGGTCCTCGGCGTCGCCGGTCAGGCCGTGGTCGGCGAGTTCGGCGGCCGCGTACTCCGCGACCCGGCGCACGCAGTCGAGCGCGAACTCCCGGCCGGCGGCCGCGTCCCAGGCGGTCACCCGCTCGACGAGCATCGCCGTTGGCGCCACCACCTTGCGGTCCAGTTCGGTGATCGGGCCGTCGAGGTCGATCAGCCACAGCTCCTCGCCGAGCCAGTACGGCAGGTCGCCGGTCCGGCAGGCGTGGAACCCCGCGCCGCACGGCCGGGTCCGTTCGCTGTGCGCCCACACGCCCGGGGTCCACCGGTAGCCGGTGAACTGGCCGCGCGCGCCCGCGCGCAGGAACTTCCAGTACCTCACCCCGGCCGCCCGTCGAACAGCGCGCGCAGGTCCGCCGGCACCGCCGAGGTGTTCGCCACGGTCGGCAGCGCGCCGAGCGCGCGGCGGTAGTTCTCCGCGAGGGTCAGGCACGGCGGGCAGCACAGCAGATGCTGTTCGTACGCGTCGCCATCGGCCGGGGGCAGGGCGCCGTCGTGCCAGCGGCCGATCAGGCCGACGATGATCTCGCAGCTGACGGTCGCGGGGTTCACCGGCCGGCCCGCTCGGTCAGGACGTCGACCCATCGCCGGCGGGCGTCGTCGAGCACCGCGTCCTGCTGGGTGGCGTTCGCCCGCAGGATGGCCTCGACCGCGCGGGCGTCGAGGCCGGCGGCGTCGCGCAGCACGAGCACCGCCCTGGCCTCGATCGGCACCTGGCGCAGGGCGGCCAGCATCGACGGGCGGGTGAGCTGGTCGGATTCCAGCGCGGCCGGGTCGTCGCGCCACCAGCCGGCCCAGCGGTCGGTCGCCGGCAGGAACCGGTCGCGCGGCGGCGGTGGCGGCGCGGTGTCCATCAGGTTCTGGTCGGCGAGTGCGGCGATCAACCGGCCGAGGACCTCGGCCCGCACGCCTGCCGGCAGGGTGCCGGCGGTGACCTCGCCGAGTACCTCGTGCCACACGGTGGTGAGGATCGTGGTCGCCTGCTCGGCCGCGAGCGCGGCGAGGGCGAAGGCGCTGATCGGGTGGTGCCGGGCCAGCAGTTCGGCGCCTGCGGCCCGGTCCCCGGATCGCAGGCGGGCACACAGGTCGCGGTCGGTCATGCCGACGGTTGTACTGGCAGTTCGGTCAACCGCGACAGCGGCCACAGCGGGGCGTGCGCCGGCCACGCGGTGACCGTGTCGCGCAGCGCGCGGTAGGCGGGATCGTGGTCGCGGGCCTGTTCTCCTTCGCAGGCGGCGATGTTGTCGTCGAGGAACCGGGTCAGCCCGGCGCTGGGCAGGCCGGCCTCCCTGGTGCGGAGGCTGATCAGCAGCAGGTTCGGCACCCTGGCGAGCCCCGGTCCCAGCGACGGTTGGAAGTAGGGCAGCGGGAGCAGGGCGGCGCCGTGCCGTTCGTAGAAGCGGACGCGCGCCGTCGGGTCGCCGTGGTCGTTGCTTGGGTGGCATCGGGGGTCCTCCACCTCGGCGAGGAACGCGACCGAGTCGGTGGTCTCCCACCGGGACAGCGTGTGCCGCAGCAACCGGCCGCCGTGCCCGCCCTGGCGGATCCCTGGATCGACCGCGAGATAGTTGAGCAGCGAGATCCCGCTGGCCCGGTGGTGTTCGCACAGAGCGACGGCGACCGCCCGGCCGGCGGTGAGCACGGCACTGCCGAAGAAGTCCGAGGGGTCACCGAGGTACTGGGCGCGCAGGACGTCGCGGCCGAGCAGTTCGGTCTCGGGGAACGACGGGGCGAGGACGTCGTCGTAGAGCTGGTCGAAGGCCTGGTCGCCGAGGTCGGCCAGGTCCACGATCACCGCGCCTGGTGCCGGCGTCACGTCCATGGGGGACATTATGACGCCTGCGCACGGGAATCCGGCTGTGGCCGGGAACACCGGCTGGCGTTCCCGGCCACAGCCGGGTCTCAGTCGGCGCTGCCGGCGCTGTCCGCGCTACCGGCGCTGGCACCACTGGCACCACTGGCACCGCTGTCCGCGGACGCCGCCGGGGCCGGGATGTAGACCTTCGCGGGGGCCGGGCTGTCCGCGGAGGCGGCGACCGGGGCGGGCGCCGGGGCCTTGGCCGGCGCGACCTTGGCCGGGGCGGCCGGCGGTTGGTTGACCGGCGCTGCCGGGGAGTCCGCCGAGTTGGCCGACGCGGCGTTGGCCGACGCGGCGCTGTTGGCTGACGCGCTGTTGGCTGACGCACTGTTGGCCGACGCGGCGCTGTCCACGGCCGCCTGCCGGGGCGCGTCGTCGCCGCGCAGCTCGACCACCGGCGCCGGTTTCTGGTCGCGCAGCTCGACGTCGTCACTGGCCAGTGCGATGCCGGTGCCGGCGAAGCCGGCGATGGCGACCGCCGCGCCGGCCACGATCCAGGTCCGCTTGATGTTCATCCGATATCTCCTTCTCCTGTGGTGACGAGCAGGCGTTCTGCCAGCTCGACGCGTTGGGTGGTGGCCTGCCGCCAGCCCGGCTCCCGCACCCGGTAGGGGCCGGTGGCCAGGGACAGCACGACCGCGGCGCCGCGGCGCGCCAGCGCCGCCGGGTCGAGGTCGCGGGTGAGCCGCCGGTGCAGCGCCACCCGCAGGCGGTCGATCGCACCGGCGTGCCCGGGGTGGAGCTGCGCGAGCACGGCCAGGTGGGCGAGCAGGCAGGCGGCGTCGTCGAGGCGCTCGCCCCGGCCGGCGGTGTCGATGTCGAGCACCCCGGTGACCCGGCCGGCGGCGACCATCAGCTGGGTCTCGTAGAAGTCGCCGTGCACCGGGACGGCCGGGCCCTCGGGGGCCGCGTGGTCGACGGCCGTGGCGATGGCCATTGCCCTGCCCGCGAGTTCGGGCAGCGTGTCGGCGACGATCTCGGCGTAGTGGGCGGCCTTCTGGCCCCAGGTGGGTCGCCGGCGGCCGGTCGCGAGCGCGGTGGGCAGCGTGTCGAGCGCGGTCACCACCCCGTCGACCACCCCGGCGGTGTCCACGGGGTCACCGGTGAGCAGCACGTCGCGCAGCGTCCGGCCGGGCAGCTCGGCGAGCACGAGCAGACCGTCGTCGGTCCACCCGAGCGAACGCGGCGCCGGGTAGCCGGCGTCGGCGGCGAGCCGGTGGGCCTCGTGCACCGCGCGGACCTTCGCCGGGCGCAGCACCTTCACGAAGACCCGGCCGGTCGGGGTGGCGACCTCGACCACCGCGCGGCGCCGTGGCCGGTAGGTCCGGACCGTCATGGTCACGGCCGTGCCGTCGAGGCCGAGGCGGGTGGCGAGCCGGCCCATCCGGTCGGGGTCGCACGCGGCGGGCAGCGCCGGCAGGTCGGGGTCGAACGGGAAGCGCCACATGGCGACTTCGGTTTCCCCGTCAGTCAGCCGAGGCGCGCCGGCCGGCAGCGAGCCGGTGGCCGCGCCGAGGGACTCCTCGGTCAGCGTGCCGTCCGGCCACGCGACCCGCACCTGGTAGCCGACGGTGGTCCGCCCGCCCGGCTGGTGGTCGACCTGGCCGATCCGCCAGTGCTCGACCCGCCCGCCCACCGGCGACAGCACGGCGGCCAGCAGGTCGGCCGCGTCGGGCCCGGTCAGCGTGGCCAGGCCGGTCTCGGTCGGTTCGCTCAGGTTCGCTCGCACGACACCAAGACTGCTGGCGGCAGATGACCGCGACCTGAGTCCCTGATGAAGGCACCTTCATCAGCGTCATGGGTCAGCGCCCGACGGCGTAGCCCATGCCACGCACGGTGGAGATGTGCTCCTGGCCGAGCTTGCGGCGCAGTGCCCGGACGTAGACGTCCACGATGTTCGAGCCGGGGTCGAAGTCGTAGCCCCACACGTGCGACAGGATCTGCTCCCGGGACAGCACCTGGCCGGGGTGGCGCAGGAACAGCTCGAGCAGGGTGAACTCGCGGGCGGTCAGGTCGACGGTCCGGTCCTCGACCCGCGCGCGGCGGGTGCGCAGGTCCAACGACACCCCGCCGGCGCTCACCACGGTCGCCTCCGGGGCGTTGTCGGCGCGCAGCCGCAGCCGGATCCGGGCGAGCAGCTCCTCGAACCGGAACGGCTTGGTCACGTAGTCGTCCGCGCCACCCTCCAGGCCGGCGACGGTGTCCCGGACCGAGTCCCTGGCGGTCAGGATGATCACCGGGGTGGTCACCCGCGCCTCCCGCAGGGTGCGGAGCACGGCGAAGCCGTCCATGTCCGGCAGGCCGATGTCCAACACCATCAGGTCGAAGTCACCCGTCAGGGCGAAATCGATGGCACCGCGGCCGTCCGCGACGACGGTCGTGGTGAAGCCGTTGGCCGACAGTCCCTTGCGGACGAACGACGCGATCCGCTCCTCGTCCTCGACGATCAGGATCCGGTTCACGGCCCGACACCTCGCTCCCCCGCGTCGACCGGCAGTTCGATGCCGAAGGTGGCGCCGGACCCCGGGTTGGACAGCACGCGGACCGTGCCGTGGTGGGCGTCGGCGATCGCGCGCACGATGGCGAGGCCGAGCCCGGCGCCGCCGCGATGCGCCCGGCCGCCGTGGCCCCGGGAGAACCGGTCGAAGATGACCGCGAGGTCCTCGGCCGGCACGCCGGGGCCGGTGTCGGTCACCCACAGGGACACCGTGTTGTTCCACCGGGACGAACCGAGGGTGATCCGGTCCCCGCGGTTGGTGTGCTGCACCGCGTTCTGCGCGAGCTGCACCATCGCCTGGGTCACCCGCTGCGGGTCGACATGCACGATGCCGGTGCCGATGTCGGACAGCCGCCAGTCCCGGTCGTCCAGCGCCCGCACCTTGGCGTCGACGTCGCTGGTCAGCTCGGCCAGTTCGACCGGTTCCGGCCGGACGAAGTCGGGCCGCTCCGCCTTGGCCAGCAGCAGCAGGTCGCCCACGATCCGGCTCATCCGGTCCAGCTCGTCCAGGCACAGCCGGATCGCCTCGGCCCGCTCGGCCGGGTCGTCGTCCGGGGACAGCAGCTCCAGATGTCCGCGCACGATCGTGATCGGCGTACGCAGTTCGTGGCTGGCGTCGTCGAGGAACTCACGTTGGGTGGCGAAGGCCTGTTCCAGCCGGTCGAGCATCGCGTTGAACTGTTCGGCGAGGGCGGCGATGTCGTCGTTGCCGACGACCTGACCCGCCGGGATCCGACGGGTCAGGTCGTGTTCGGTGATCTCCTCGGCGCCCTGGCGGACCAGCCGGATCGGCGCGAGGATCTGCCCGGCCACGATCCACGCGGCCACCCCGGCGAGCACCAGCCCGACCAGCGACACCAGTGCCAGCGTGCGGACCATCAGGTCGACCTCGGCGAGGTCGCGGTCGATGAGGTAGCCGACGACGTACACGCCGCTGCCGGCGGCCGGCTGCTGGCCGGTGGTGGTGACCTTGACCCAGTGCATGTCCCCGGCCGGGGTGGTCAGCACACCGGTCGCCGATGGCGACCGGACGATCGTGTCGAGCAGGTCCGGGTGCTCGCGCAGCCGCAGCGGGACCTCCTCGCGGTGCTGGTAGAGGTACTGGGGGTCGGGCTCGCCGACCCAGCCGGCGATCACCTCGTCGTCGTCGGCGACCTGGAGCCGGAGGTGGTAGCCGAGCAGGGCGGCCACCGACGGGAACGGGCGCTGGTTCTCGTCGACCCCGCCGGCCGCCAGGTCCCGGTACTCCCTGGCCTCCTGTTCCAGCGCGGCGTTCATGTCGGAGTGCATCTCCTGGCGCAGCAGGTTCCTGGTGACCAGGCAGACCGACGCGAGGACCACGGCCATCAGCACCAGCAGCCAGCACATGATCAGCACTCGTGCTGGGAGGCCGCGGAACCGGCGGCGCCGGGTGGGTGGCGGCCGCGGCGGATCCACCGGCTCAGTCGTCGTCTCCGTCATCGTCTCCGTCGTCGTCAACCTCGTCGTCGTCATCGTCACCTCCGTCGTCATCGCTGACCGGGGGCGGTGGCGGTACGACCTGGGTCTGTGGCGGTGGCGGTGGGGTCGACGATGGCGGCGGTGGCGGGGTCGTCGTGGATGGGGTCGTCGTGGATGGGGTCGTCGTGGATGGGACCGTGGCCGGCGGGCTGGGGTTGTTCTCGCCGATCTCGACGGTGGCGGGCACCCGGGGGGCCGGCGGGTCGGCCAGCAGCAGGTAGCTGGCGAGCGCGGCGACCAGCGGCAGGGCCAGCGCCACGGCCAGTACCGCCATCCGGGTGGTCAACCGCATGGCCGCCAGTGTTCAGGTCCGCCGGGCAGCCGGACATGAACCACGGATGAGAAAACCTTCATCTCACAGATCGTCGCCGTCCGGCCCGACCTGCGCAAACGAGCGGGGTCAGCTGGTCAGTACGGAGACCGCGACGGTCAGGTACACACAGCCGCCGATGACCACGGCCACGCCGGCCACGACCGGGGTCCAGGCGGCCACCGTGGCGGCGATCGACCAGGTCCTGGCGCGGGTGCCGATGGCGGTGCTGATGGCGGTGACGCTCTTGATCGTGAGGATGCCGACGCCGGTCAGGGTCGCCGCCATGCCGACACCGAACGCGAGCACCAGCACCACCGCGTTCACCGCGCGACCGGTCAGCAACCCGCTCACCAGCACGATGAACGCCGACGGCGACGGCAGCAGCCCGCCGGACAACGCCAGCGCGACCAGCCCACGCCGCGACCACGGGTCCACCGGCTCCCGGTCCCCGTGCCCATGACCGTGCCCGTGGCCGTGCCCATGCCCGTGGCCGTGGCCATGCCCGTGACCGGCGTTGGCCCGCGCCATGGTCCGGCCTCGGGTGTGCCGCCAGCACAGGTGCACCCCGACGGCGATCACCACCGCGCCGGCCACCACCTGCAGCCACGCGGTGATGGTCTCCGTGCCGAGCGTCGCCACCCCGGACACGCCGACCCACACCAGCGCGAGCACCAGCACCGAGAACGTGTGCATCACCGCGACGATCACCCCGAGCCGGGCGGCGTCGCGGTACTGCCCACGCGTGCCGACCAGATACGCCGCGGTGACCGTCTTCCCGTGCCCCGGCGCGACCGCGTGCATGGCGCCGACCCCGAACGCGACCACGAGTGCGAGCCAGAACACCGCGCCGCCGTCGAAGAGGGCGACCAGCCGTTCGTCGAAGCCGCTCATCCGCGCCGCCGCCGGCGTACCAGGAACACCGCGCCCGCGGCGACCACCACGGCCAGCCCGGCGGCGAGTCCGACCACCGAGCCGGGCAGTCCCCCGTCGCCGGCGAACCGCAGCCGCAACGTGTCCTGCGCGCCGGTGAACAGCGCGCGTGCCGGCGTGGCTGGCGGATCGGTGGTCAACACCGTGCGGTAGGCGGAGTTCAGGTCGGTGAGCGTGGCCAGCTGAACGTCCAGTTCGGACACCGAGGCCGGGCAGGTGAACGTGTAGCGCGCGCCCTGGCTCAACAGATCCGCCAGTGGCGCCAACTCCCCCCGGCACGGCCGGCCGCCCTGGCTGATGGTGACCCGCGCCAGCAGGTAGTCCCGGACCGCGGGCGACCGGCGGAGCTTCTCCTCCCCGGTCACCGTGGTCGAGTCGTCGAAGGCGCCGAGCGACTGTCCCAACGCGACCCAGTCGTCCTCGGCGGCCAGCCAGGACAGGCTGACCGTCGAGCCGTCGACGGCGACCCGCGCGGTCGACGGCGGGCCGAACGGATGGGCCGCGGCGGGGGCGGCGAACGCCAGGAGGAAAACCCCGGCCAGCACGAGAACACGCACGAAAGCTCCAGCGGCGGGTGTGGTTCGGGGCGGCCGGTGACCCCGGCCGCCCCGACCAGGAAGGCGAACTACCTCGTCACGGTGATGACGGGGCTGGTGATCTTCTGGTGTTCACTGTGCAGATAGAACCGGTACGGTGCACCGCGCTTGGCCCACGCGGGGATCCGCACCGGTGCCACGACCCGGCCGAGCTCGTCGGCCAGGACGTGGTCGATCAGCCGGTCCTTGCCGCCGCCGTGCCGGTCGGCCGTGCGCAGGTAGCGGGCGACGCGCTCGCCAGGGTCGTAGCCGTAGGCCGACACCAGCACCGTGCCCCGGTGCCCGACGCTGGTCCGGTCCAGGGTGACCTGCTCGCCGACGGTGTTCTCCGGCGTGCGGATGTCGTTCACCGTGCGCTCGCCCCTGGCGTTCTTGCGGACCAGGAAACCGTCGTGGTGCTGGCCGTTGGCATACCGCGACTCGAACCGGATCGTGTCCCCGGTGACGTCGATCATCTGGTACAGCTGGGTGTTCTCGCTGCGGCTGCGCAGCTCGGCACCGTTGTCGGTCCAGTTCTCGCCGTCGTTGAGCGCGTACATCTTCCCGCCGGACACCGAGACCGCGTAGGTGACTCCATTGTGGACGGTCACCGACTTCCGGTTGGCCGCCTTGTCGCCCCGGCCGTAGCTGTGGTCGTGGCCCTGCAGCGCGAGGTCGACGCCGTACTTCTCCAGCAGCGGCCCCCACTGGTTACGCACGTTGGGGTTGTTGCGGGTGCCGGTGGTCGAGTACACCGGGTGGTGGAAGGTGACGACCGTCCACTTGTTCGGGTTGTCCTTGAGCAGTCCCTCGAGCCACGCGGTCTGCGCGGCCATCAGCTGCTCGTCGCTCTGCACGTTGGAGTCCAGGCCGATGAACCGCACCCCCTGGTAGTCCACCGAGTAGGCGGTGTTCTTCAGCTCGGGGTTGCCAGGACCGTTGTCCGGGTAGGGGAACTGCGGACGCCAGAACGTCGACAGGCCACCGGAGTACTCGTGGTTGCCGGGCACCGAGATGTTGTTGATCTGACTGTTGATGTACCCGTCGGCGGCGTACCACTGCCCCCACTCCTCCTCGCTGTTGGCGGAGTTGATGAGGTCACCGGCGTTCACCACGACCTTGGCCGCCGGCCGGTCGGCGAACGCCTGGCGGAACACCCTGGGCACCGCGGAGTCGATGTAGTTCTGCGCGTCGCCGAAGTAGATGAAGGAGAACGGTTGGGCGTCGGCGGCCGCGGTGGTGAAGTCCGTCCACTCGCTCCAGTTGACCCCGTCGCCGACGCGGTAGGTGTACCGCGTGCCCGGCGCCAGGTCGGCGAACTCGACGGTGTGGTAGGTGGAGGCGTACCCGAGGGAGGTGTTGACCGACTGGGTGGCCGAGGCCGGCACGGTGGTCACCGCGCCGGGGGCCGGCTCCACCTGGCCAAGTGCCCTGGGGGCCACCAGAATCTGTGCCTTGGCGAACTCGGCGGTCGCCTGCGCACGCCACGTCACCTTCTGCGACGTGGCCGGAGTGCTGGTTGGGATGAGGATGAGGCGGTCGGGCATCGCGGTCGACCGGTGGACCTCGGCGGCCGGGACCTTGACCGGCGCGGAGGTGCCGGCGCCGAAGGCCAGCGGTGCGGCCGAGAAGCCACCGAACACCAGCGTGGCGGACAGGGCAGCCACCCCGACGTTGCGGAGGCTGACCGACCCACGTCTGTTGACGTCACTCACGTAAGGGTCTCCTGTGGACTCGAACAACCGGGCGAGCGCCCGGCGACGATGAGCATTAGCTCATCGGAAGTGGAACGTCGGCCAACCAACGACTTTCGGCATGGTGAACAACGAAACCTGTTCCCGCACGGGCGTCGCCGCAGGTCAACCGGCAGGTACGCTTCCGCCGTGCCGGCACCGAGAGACCCGTCGTCGCGCTGGATCCTGCTCGGGGTGGTGCTCGGGTTGTGCGCCGTCACCCTCACCCCGGCGCAGGCGGCCAGCACGCACGCCGTCAGCCACAAGGACGAGAACTTCATCACCGCCGATACGCCAGGGATCCTGGACATCGAGGCGGGCGAGTGCTTCACCGATCCGGCCTACCATCCGGCCGCCGCCGCACGCGTGGTGCTGTACACGGTGTGCACCCAGCAGGCCGACAACCAGTCCTACGGTTTCGTCCACCTGCCGGACGGCCCGTTCGACCACGACCGGGTGGCCGAGGACGCGTGGACCCGCTGCGGCAAGGGTTTCCGCACCTACTGGCCCACCGAGAAGTCCACTTTGGACTACTATCCGATCCTGCCGACCATGGAGACCTGGGCCGACGGCGACCGGGACGTGATGTGCGTGGTGTACGACCCGACCGGACAGCTGACCGACTCGGTGCTGCCCAAGGCCTGACCGCCGGGTCATGATCGGCGATCGGCGCAGCGGATACAGGTGGTGACCGCGGGCAGCGCGTCCAGGCGCTCCGCCGCGATCGGCTGACCACAACGCGCGCAGGTGCCGTAGGTGCCGGCCTCGAGGCGTTGGTCGGCCGCGTCGAGCGCGGCCAGCTCGGCACGGGTCTGCGCCAACAGGCCGGCCACCTGGGCACGCTCGAACGCGACGGTGACGCCCTCGGGGTCGTGCTCGTCGTCGTTGGTCGTGTGCACGGCGGACTCGATGATGCCCGCCAGCCGCCTACCGAGCGCCTCGACCAGCTCGAGCGTCTCCCGGCGGCGGCTGGCCAGCCTGCTGGCCTGGTCGGACATCCCTCCATTGAACACCGGCCCGCAGGCGAACGCGGACCGTCACCGCGCCGGGGGCTCGATGCCGAGGGCGGCGCAGGCGCCGTCGACGGCCACCCGGCGAAGCTCCTCCGGTGGGGTGTCGGGGAACTGGATCGTGCAGTCCTGGATGCCGCCGAAGGCGATCACCGCCCGGACAGCCTGCGCCAGCGTGGGTTCGGGACCGTGCACCAGCGCCCCCAGCCGCCTGCGCCAGTTCAGCACGAGCTCGATCAGGCCGAGGTCGGTGAGCAGGTTCGCCTCGCTGAGCAGGAGCACGATCTCGTGGCGATGGCGGTAGTGGAAGTCGAAGTAGCCCTCCAGCAGGGCGCGGGGCTCGACCTCGGCCCGCGCGCGCGCCTCCTGCACCCGCAGGAACTCCTCCTCCTCGTCGATGATCGGCTGCACGATGCTGCGGACCAGCTCCTCGCGCGAGGAGAAGTGGTAGTAGAGCGCGGGCTTGGTGATGCCGATCCGGTCGGCGATCTCCTGCAGGCTGGTTCGCTGCACACCCTGCGAGACGAACAGCTCACGGGCGACGTTCTGGATCTGCTGCTTGGTGCCAGAGGGACGGGCCATGCCATCAACCTAACTTACTGATCGATCGGTAAGTAACCATGCTACGCTTACCTATCGATAAGTAAGGAGATCCGCTCGTGCGAATCCTCATCTCCGGCGCCAGCGTCACCGGCCCGGTGCTGGCGTACTGGCTCACCAGGTACGGCTTCACCGTCACCGTCGTCGAGCGCGCGCCCGCGCTGCGCGTGACCGGCGGCCACGCGGTCGACCTGTTCCGGCCGGCGATGGTCATCTCGGAGAAGATGGGCGTGCTCCCCCGCGTCGCGGAGCGGGTCACCGGGGTGCACCGGATGGCCCTCCACCGGGAGGGTGCGCGGCGTCCCGTCCGGGTGGACCTGTCCAAGGTCTACGACGCCACGTCCGACCAGCACGTCGAGATCATGCGCGACGACCTGAGCGAGATCTACCACGACGCCGCGCGCGCCGACGTCGAGTACCTCTTCGGCGACTCGATCACCGCGATCTCCCCCGAGGGCGAGGTCCGGTTCGAGCACGCGCCACCACGCCGGTTCGACCTCGTCGTCGGCGCGGACGGGCTGCACTCGAACGTGCGCCGCCTGGTCTTCGGCGACGAGTCCCGCTTCAGCACCTTCGTCGGGGCCTACCTCGCGGTGCTGACGGTGCCCAAACCCGCCGACCAGAGCGACGAGCTCCAACTGCACGTCGGGGTCGGGCGCACCGCCGGCAGCTACGGCGTGCGGCACCTCGACGAGGCACGGGCGTTGTTCCTGTTCCGCAGCGAGCACGAACTCGACTACCACCACCGCGATGTCCGCCGGCAACAGGAGTTGCTGCGCGAGGCGTTCGCCGGCTTTCATCCGGAAGTGGATCACTGGCTGGCCGAGCTGGACCGCACCCCGGCGTTCTACTTCGACTCGATCACCCAGCTGCGCCTGGACACCTGGTCCCACGGCCGGGTGGCCCTCGTCGGTGACGCCGGCTACTGCCCCGGCGCGGCCGTGGGCGGCAGCACCACCCTGGGGGTCGTCGGCGCGTACGTCCTGGCCGGCGAGCTGGCGCGCGCGGACGGCGACCACGAGCGCGCCTTCCCCGCCTACGAGCGGGTGCTGGCGCCCTACGTTCGGGACAGCCGCGCGTTGGCGCTGCGCGCCGCGAAGACCCTGATCCCCACCTCGCGCCTCGGCGTACAGGGACTGGCGCACAGCCTCCGGCTGATCTCCGCCCTGCCAGGGTCGGCCAGCCGCGCGCTGTTGCGCCTCATCACCAGGAGCGCCCGCCTGTTCGACTCCATGACCGTCGAGGACTACACGCCGGCTCAGCCGTAGACGGTCAGCCAGATGGATCTGGCCAGGGTCCTGGCCATGGCCGGGTCCTGGTCCTGGCCGGCGACGCCGCAGTGCACGGAGATGGTGCGCTCCACCATGCTCGCCAACAGGCGCGCGGTGTTGGCCGGGTCGAGGTCCGCGCTCACCCGGCCCGCCCGTTGCTCGTCCTCGAGCCGCCGCTGCTCGACCTCGACGAAGGCCGCCACCTTGCCCAGCCAGTAGGCCGCGACCTCCTCGTCGTAGTAGGAGACCTCGGCCAGCGCGCGCAGCACCCGAGGATGGGCCCGGTACTGGGCCAACATCTCGCGCATCGCCCGTTCCACGGCCGCCGGCCCTTCGGCGTGGTCGGCACCCCACCACTCGGCGGCCACGTCGAACAACCCCTGCACGGCCTCGTCGGCTACCGCGATCAGCAGCCGGCTCTTGTCCGGGAAGTGCAGGTAGAACGTCGACCGGGCGATCTGGGCCTGCTCGGCGATCCGCAGCACCGAGATCTCGGTGAACGGCGTGCCCGCGACCAGTTCGTTCTCCACGGCCTCGACCAGCCTGCGCACGATCTCCGCGCGCCTGGGCCGGTTGCGCGCGGTTCTGGTCACCGAGGACATGAGCCGAATGCTACAGGTGCGCTATTGACTTGTGGACAGGGTGTCGACACCCTGTCTATGAACCCTGAGGAGGCTCGAATGAGATTGCGTCACAACGTTGTGGTGACAATGATCGCGGCCGCCACCCTGACCTTGTTCGTCCCCGCGCCCGCCGGCGCGCAGGACTTCGACCCGCCACACACCGACATCACCGGCTCGGACCTGACCCAGGTCCCCGGTCACCTCGCACTGCCATCCGACGACGTCGCCCATCCCGGCTCGGCGACCGAGTGGTGGTACGTGCACCTGATGGATCCGCGCACCGAGCGGACCTTCATCGCGCTGTTCTTCACCGATCCCCTGCCGATCACCGCGATGTTCTACTACCCGGAGGACGGCCAGAAGCTGGTGCTGCCGGTCGCGGCGACCCCCACCATCGCGAGCACGGTCACCCCGGACGTGCGCAACAGCGCGGGCAGCATCGTCTACGACCCGAACCGCGGCTACCACTTCCTGTTCAACGCCAACGGTTTCCGGATCGACGCCTGGCTCGACCGGCCGGTCACCGGGCTGACCGGCGGACCCATCAGGTACGACGGCGGCCAGGACATGTACTGGACCGCGCCGGTGGCCACCAGCCACCCCACCGGCTACCTGCGCACCCCGGACGGGCAGACCACCGACCTCGCCGGCTGGCGCGGCTACCACGACCACAACTGGGGCAACTTCAACGTTCTCGACCAGCGCTACTCCGGCTGGGAATGGGGCGTGTCGCACGAGCCGGACGGCAGCGCCACCCTGCTCGGCGGCGTGGTCAAGGGCAACGGCGTCTGGCAGGGCGTGATCGCGCACGCCACGCCCACCGAGGTGATCGGCTGCATGGCGACGCTGCGGCTGTCGAACTGGCGGGTCTACGGGACCTTCTCCTATCCGGAGACGGAGAACGCCTCCTGCGAGGAGGGCAAGAAGGGCACCCCGACCGGCTGGGAACCGGAGCCCTATCCCGGACTGGACCACACGTTCACCGTGACCGACCCGTTCATCCTGGACGTCGGCCTGCTGGCGCTGCCCGAGTCGATCGGCAAGACCGTGCCCGGCTCGATCGGGCTCATCGAGCACATCCGCACGCTGCCCCCGCGACTCGAGGACGGCCGATGAGCCTCGACCGGCGCACGGTGCTGCGCGGCGCGACCATGGCCGGGGTCGCCGCGGCGCTGGGCGGCGTCCCGGCGCACGCCGCGGCCGACGGCAGGCGGGTGGCCGTGCTCGGCGGCGGCATGTCCGGGCTGACCGCGGCCCACGAGCTGATCGAGCGCGGCTTCGAGGTCACGGTGTACGAGAGCACCGCGCTTGGCGGCAAGGCGCGGAGCATCCCGGTGCCCGGCACCGGCACCATGGGCCGGGCCGACCTGCCCGGCGAGCACGGCTTCCGGTTCTTCCCCGGCTTCTACCACAACGTGCCGGACAGTATGTCCAGGATTCCGTTGCCGGGCAACGGGAACTCGGTGGTGGACAACCTGGTCTCGCTCAACGGCGCGCTGATCTCCCGCAGCGGCGGGCGATCGGACATCGAGCTGGCCATCCCGGCCAACCCGATCAGCCAACCGCTGAACCCGGACTCGTTGCGGGAGTCCATCATCGGCCTGGCACAACAGCTCGCCGCGCTGCCGCTGTCGGAGATCCTGCTGTTCGCCGACCGGCTGCTGGTGTTCATGACCAGCAGCCCGGCGCGCCGCGAGGGCCAGTGGGAGAACGTGTCCTTCTGGGACTTCATGCGGGCCGAGGGACGGTCGCGGGAGTACCAGGTCGCGTTGGTGCGGTTCATGACCCGCGGCCTCATCGCGCTCAAGGAGCGGGTGGCCAACACCCGCACGGTCGGCTCCATGGGCGAGGCGTTCATCCTGGCGTTCCTCGGCCGGGGCACCAACGGCCAGTCCCCCGCCAGGATGCTCAACGGCCCCACCAGCGAGACCTGGATCGACCCGTGGGCGCGCCACCTGACCTCGCTCGGGGTGCGGTTCGAGCTCGGCCAGACGGTGCGGTCGCTCACGCTGTCCGGCGGCCGGATCACCTCGGCCACGGTCACCGACGCCGCCGGCACGCCGGCACAGGTGACCGCGGACTGGTTCATCAGCGCGGTCCCGATGGAGCGGGCACGGGAGCTGTGGTCGCCGGAGATCCTGCGCGCGGCACCGGAACTGGCCGGGATGAGCCAGCTGCGGACCGACTGGATGAACGGGGTGCAGTTCTACCTGCGGGAGACCCCGCCGATCGCGGCGGGCACCCAGCTGTTCCTGGACACCCCGTGGGAGATCACCTCGGTACTGGACAGTCTCCTGTGGGACCGGGAAATCCCGGCCCAGTACGGCGACGGCGCCGCGCGGGACATCCTGTCGCTGGATGTGTCCGACTGGGACACTCCGGGAATCCTGTACGGGAAGACCGCGCGGGAGTGCACCATCGAGGAGGTGCTCGCGGAGTGCTGGGCACAGGTCACCGACGCCCTGCACGACACCGGGCGGACCATCCTGCCCGACGGCATCCGGCACTCGTCGTTCCTCGACCCGGCCATCCGGGAGACCGGCTCCGGGTTGACCAACGACACCCCGCTGTTCATCAACACCGTTGGCAGCTACCGGTTCCGGCCCGACTCCGGCACGTCGATCGGCAACCTCTTCCTGGCTGGTGACTACGTGCGCACCGACATCAACCTGGCCACCATGGAGAGCGCCAACGAGTCCGGCCGGCAGGCGGTGAACGCGCTGCTGGACGCGGCCGGCGCCACCGGCGACCGGGTGCCGATCCAGACCCTGCACCAACCGCCGGAACTCGAGCCGCTCAAACGGGTCGACGCGACGCGGTACGCGGTCGGGTTGCCCAACCTCTTCGATCTGCCCGGTTGATGGACGCCGACGCGCTGGTGGTCGGCGCGCGCCCGGCCGGGTCGGCGGCGGCGATCGCGCTGGCCCGCGCCGGGAGGCGCGTCGTGGTGTTGGACCGGGCACGGTTCCCGTCGGACACGCTGTCCACGCACCTGCTGTTTCCCGGCGGGGTCGCCGAACTGCGCGCCATCGGGGCGCTCGAGCGGGTCGAGGCGCTCGGCGCGCCCCGGCTGCCGGTCGGCATGACCGTCGGCGATGGCATCACCGTGCGCGGCCGGTACTCCACTGTGGACGGTATCGGGTACGGGATCTGCGTGCGCCGCGGCGGGCTGGACGCCGCGTTGGTGGCCACCGCGCGAGCGGCGGGCGCGCAGGTGCGGGAGGGCTGCCGGGTCACCGGCCTGGTGGTGCGCGCCGGGCGGGTCGCCGGGGTCCGGTTCACCGACCGGGACGGCGTCGAGGGACAGCTGTGCGCGCCGCTGGTGGTCGGCGCGGACGGCAGGCGCAGCACGGTGGCCCGGCTCGTCGGCGTCCACCGGCCCTATCGGCGGGTGCCCAGCGGTCGGGCCTGTTTCTTCGGCTACTGGACCGATCCCCGGCCCGACTGGCGGGAGATCGCGGTGCAGTGGCGGGTGGACGCCGAGCTCGGCACCGCGTTCCCCTGCGACGACGGGCTTGTGCTGTGCCTGCTGCAACCTCCGCAGGAGCGCGCCGGGGACTTCCGAGCGGACCCGCTGGCGGAGTACCTGCGCACGATCAGGGCGATTCCCGGGCTGGCCGACCGGTTGCGCGGCGGCGAGCTGGTCGGCGGCATCCGGTCGGCCACCGGGATCGAGTCCTACTTCCGGCGGTCGTCCGGTCAGGGCTGGGCGCTGCCGGGCGACGCCGGTCATTTCAAGGATCCGGTGACCGCGCAGGGCATCCGGGACGCGCTGCGCTACGGCCGCCTGCTCGGCGAGGCGGCCGCGCCGGTGCTGCACACCGAGGAGCTGGACGCGACGCTGTTGGCCTGGGAGCGCCGCCGGCAGGCCGAGTGTCTCGAGGTCTACCAGTGGACCAACGGCCTGGCCAGGGGCGAGGCGATGACCCCGCTGGAGACCGAGCTGTACCGCGCGGCGCGGGACCGGGCGCCGCTGACCACCCGGCTGCTCGACGTGTACTCCCGCGCCCGCCGCCCCGGTGAGGTGGCCACCCCGCTGCGGTTCACCACCCTGGCGGCCGCCGCGCTGGCCAGGGCGTCCACCGGCAGGCGCGCGGTGCTCCGCGCGCTGGCCGGTGACCTGCGCACCGCGCTGACCGACGCACTCGACCGCCGGCACACCCGCCGGCGGCCGCTGCCGCC
>NZ_BAAGXS010000090.1:0-13608 GCF_054779715.1 Actinophytocola sediminis
CGGCCGGCGCCACCCCGTGACCGGCGGCGGCGGCCGGGGCGCCCGCCGGCCCGCAACCGCAGTCGGGTGCTGGCCGGCGCCAAGGTCGCGCTCAGCGCGGTGTCCGTGCTGGTGCTCGCGGCCACCGGGTACTACTGGGCGCGGATCGAGGCCTTCGGCGACGGCATGACCACCGCGGACGTGCTCGACCGGCCGGAGGCGCGACCGGCGGACGGCGCGGTGGACATCCTCATGGTCGGCATGGACAGCCGGACCGACGCGCAGGGCAACCCGCTGTCGAAGGAACAGCTGCGGATGCTGTCGGCCGGGGTGAGCGATGGCGCGCTCAACACCGACACGCTGATCATGATCCGGATCCCCAACGACGGCGAGCAGGCCTACGCGGTCTCCCTGCCCCGTGACTCCTACGTCGACATCCCCGGCGAGGGCGAACACAAGATCAACTCCGCGTATCTGCGGGCGAAGAGCGAGACGATGGACCGCCTGCGCGACGAGGGGGTCAGCGACGAGGCCGACCTGCACGTGCGGTCCAACCGGGACGGCGCGAAGAGCCTGATCGCCACCGTGCAGCAGCTCACCGGGGCGACGATCGACCACTACGCCGAGGTCAACATGCTCGGCTTCTACGACATCACCAACGCGATCGGCGGCATCGACGTCTGCCTCAAGGCGCCGGTCAACGACTATCGCTCCGGGGCGCGCTTCCCGGCCGGCAGGCAGAACCTGGCCGGGGTGGCCGCGCTCGCGTTCGTCCGGCAGCGCCACGGTCTGCCCAACGGCGACCTCGACCGGATCGTGCGCCAGCAGGTCTTCCTCAACGGCATGGCGAAGAAGGTCTTCTCCCAGGACCTGTTGGCACCGGGGTCGGACACGCTGGACAAGCTGCAGGAGGCGATCCAGAAGTCGGTGGTGCTCGACCGGAACTGGGAGGTCATCGAGTTCGCCCAGTGGATGATGAACTTCACCGGCGGCAAGATGTCGTTCCAGACCATCCCGGTCGGCACGATCGCGCTGGACACCCCGGAGGACGGCTCCGCGGTCGAGGTGGACCCGGACGAGGTGAAGGCGTTCATGAAGGGCCTGCTCGGCAAGCAGCCGACCTCGTCCACGCCGCCGCCGGACGCCGACGCGGAGACCCCCGCCGAGGAGATCACGGTGAACGTGCGGAACGCGACCAGCCAGACCGGGCTCGCCGACTCCGTGGCCACCGAACTGGCCGAGCAGGGCTTCTCCCGGGGTGAGGTGGGCAACGCCAGCGCGCGGGACACGACGGTGGTCCGGCACGCGCCCGGCGAGCAGGCCAACGGCGATCAGGTGGCCGCCTCGCTGGGTGGCTCGGCGTCGGTCGAGGAGGACGAGAACCTGTCGGCCGGCACCGTGACGGTGCTGCTCGGCGGGGACTTCGCCGGGGTCGGCGCCGACCGGTTGACGGGCAGGCCGTTGCTCCGACTGGCCCCCGTGCCGGTAGCCCGAACGGGGCAGCCGGATGCATCTGGGTGTGTCAACTAGCGTCACACGATCGGGCGACCCCCAGTCCTGTAACCCGAAGTCACAGCGTTGCTGGGTGTCGTCGGCCGAACAAATCGGAGAAAGCCGCGTAATCGGCACGCCCCGATGCCTTCCCTCTATGTGTCGGGAACCGGTCTGTTGATCGGCTCCCAACTCGGGAGAGGGGCCATCGTGCGGCTGGACACAGCGACCTACCAACGAATACTCGGGGATGAGCTACGACGGCTGCGCAAGCGGCGGGGTTGGACACGGCGAGATCTGAACCAGCGGTTGCAAAGCGACATCTCGCTGCAGACCCTGGCGACCTACGAGTTGGGGACGCGCCAGTGCTCGGTGGTTCGGCTGGTGGAGCTGTGCCTTGCCATGGACGAGGTCCCGCACAAGCTGATGGCCAGGGTGCACGAGCGGGTGTTCGACGACTCGCCGGTGGGCGCCATCCGGATCGACCTGCGCAAGGTGGTCCGCGACGACCGGCGGGAGCTGCTCCCCCTCCGGCGCTGGGCGAAGGGCAAGCTGGCGGAGAACAACGGCCATCACCCGCCGGACGTGAGCCTGGACATCGCGGCACTGGAACGGATGGCGGAGCTGTGTGGCATGGAGACGGTCGAGCTGATCGCCCGCCTGCGCGAGATCACCACTCCGGGCGATGACGACTGACCTGTTCGGGGGTGACGGTCAGGAGCGTTGGACTCGCGGGGTGGGAGGGTTGGACTCGCGGGTCGGCAGGGTGAAGGTGGTGGGGTCGGGCTCGCGGGTGCGCAGCCAGTAGCGCCAGGTGAAGCCCGGCCAGATGGTGCGGTTCACGCCCTGGCTGTCGAGATACCAGCTGCGGCAGCCGCCCTGGGTCCAGACGCCCTTGACGAGCTGGCGCTGGATGTCGGACTGGAAGCGGGCCTGGGCGCTCTCCCTGGTGTCCAACGCCTCGGCGCCGTGCCGGTCGGCCAGCGCCATCGCCTTGGCGACGTACCGGATCTGCGACTCGATCATGAACACCACCGAGTTGTGCCCGAGGGCGGTGTTCGGTCCGAGCAGGAAGAACAGGTTCGGATAGCCGGCGACGGTGATCCCGAGATGGGTCTGGATCCCCTCTGTTCGCCACTGTTTGGACAGGTCACGACCGCCGGTCCCGCTGACGTTCAGGTAGTCGAACGCGTCCGTGACGTGGAACCCGGTGCCGAAGATGATCGCGTCGACCTCGTGCTCCACCCCCGCGTCGTCCACGATGGAGTGATCGCGCACCTCGGCGATACCGTCGGTGACCACATCGACGTTCGGCCGGGCCAGCGCCGGGTAGAAGTCGTTGGCGATCAGCGCCCGTTTGCAGCCCATGACGTAGTCGGGGGTCAGTTTCCGGCGCAGGTCGGGGTCCTTCACCGCCCGCCGCAGATGGGCCAGCGCGATCCGCTGGGCCGCCCGCATCAGCGCCGGCGGGCCGTTGAAGCCGACCGCCCTGGCCTCCAGCATCCAGTAGAGCAGGCTCCGGTAGAGGCGTTGCGCGCCCGGCACCCGCCGGAAGATCCGCTTGGCCCAGTCCGGGATCACCCCGTCGGCCTTGGGCAGGATCCACGGCGGGGTCCGCTGGAACACCGTCAGCCTCTCGACCTCGGGCGCGATCCGCGGGATGAACTGCACCGCGCTGGCCCCGGTGCCCACCACCGCGACCCGCTTGCCGGCCAGCGAGTACCCGTGGTCCCAGCGCGCGGAGTGGAACACCGCGCCGGTGAAGTCGGCCAACCCTGGCAGCTCCGGCGTCCGGGGAAGATGCAGGCCGCCGATGCCCGACACCAGGAACCGCGCGACGTACTCCTCCCCGGTGTCGGTCGACACGTGCCACCGGTGCTCGTCCTCGTCCCACCGGGCGCCGGTCATCTCGACGCCGAACCGGATGTGCCGGCGCAGACCGTAGGCGTCGGTGACCTGGCGCAGGTACCGCCAGATCTCCGGCTGCGGCGAGTAGGACCGCGACCAGTCCGGGTTCTGCGCGAAGGAGAAGGAGTACATGTGCGACTGGATGTCGCACGCGCAGCCGGGATAGGTGTTGTCCCGCCACGTGCCGCCGACGTCGGCGGCCTTCTCCAGGACCACGAAATCGTCCCGTCCCGCGCGCTTGAGTTCGATGGCCATGCCCAGCCCGGAGAACCCGGTGCCGATCACGACCGTGTGAAAGTGCCTGGCCAGCCCCATACTGGTGACCTCCGTGCGTCGCCCCGGCCCTTACCTTACTGCGAGTAGGTTACTTCCGGTAGAGTAACGAGGTGGGTAGCACACAGGAGCGCCGCCGCCGCATGCCGCGCGCGCAGCGGGAACGGCAGATGATCGCCGTCGCGGAGGAGATCTTCGCCGAACGTGGCTACCAGGCGTCGTCGATGGACGAGATCGCCGAACGGGTCGGGGTCTCCAAGCCGATGCTCTACGAGTACTTCGGCTCCAAGGAGGGTCTGCTGGTCGCCTGCATCCGCCAGGCGAGGGCCGAGCTGCTGAGCATGACGATGGCCGCGGTCGACGGCGTGACCTCGGCACAGGACGCGCTCCACCGGGGGCTGGTCGCGTTCTTCCACTTCATCGACTCCCACCGGCGGTCGTGGGCGCTGTTGCGCCAGGAGGCCGCGGTCGCCGGCCAGACGGCGATGGACGAGGTCGAGGCGGTCCGCCAACAGCAGACCGAGGTGAACGCCACACTGTTCGGTTCGTACCTGCCGGCGGTGCCGCCGCGCGAACTGGAGGCGTACGCGGAAATCGTTGTGGGGGCTTGTGAACGACTCGCGCAGTGGTACGTCACGAGGGAAGATGTCACCGCGGAGGACGCGGCCGAACTGATCATGCGCATGGTTTGGCACGGCCTCGCCGGCGCATCCAGCACACACAGTCACACGTGATCGATTACGGTGAGCGGAACGTGTCTTTCCAGATGAAGGACGCGCGATGTGCGGGTGGGTAAGCGACCGAGGAGGGGCGGGAGCTATGCGTGATCCAATACAGGTGAACTACGAACCACAGGGCGACGACTGGAAGGTCACGGTCACCGGACGGGGGCTGACCAGAAAAGGGAAGGCGTCGGGCCTGATCGCCGCGCGCGACCGGGCGGACCAGATCGTGGCGAAGATGACGCCCGGCGAGGAGCACCGCACGGTGGTGCACCTGCTCAACGGGGACGCGCTGGCGTTCACGTCGGCGTACCTGTCCGCGCGGCTGGCGCGCCCGACCCAGATGCCGAGCGAGCTGTCGAGTGCCGAGCCGGCGCCCGCCAAGAAGCGGACCAGGAGCCCTCGGCAGCCGGCGAAGGCGACCGAGGAGACCGCCGAGGCCGAGGTGCCGGCGGTTCCCCTGCCGACGCAGACCGCGGACGAGCCGCAGAAGGCCTCGACTAGCTGAAGATCTTCCTCAGGACCAACAGGAGAAGCAGCACCCCGGCACCGATCAGCGGGATCTTCACCTTGGGTTCGGCGAGTGTGCTCCGCGCGCTCGTCTTGGCGCCGTCCACCAGCCGTTTCGGGTTCGCTTTGGTACCGAGATGGTCGAGCGTCGAGGCGAGCGCCTCGCGCGCCTGCTCGATCTCACGCTGAATGGTGTCGGGGTCGCGGGCCACTGTTCCTCCTCGACGGCTGTTCCAGGCGACAACCGTAGATCACCGCCGCCCGCCGGGCGCGCGCGGGCGGTGCTGGCTGGTCAGTACCGGGAAAGCCGCGCGTACATGCCCTCGCAGCTGCGCACCACGACCATCGCCGCGCGCCGCTGGCTGTGGCCGAGAGCGTGGTTCTCGGCCTGTTCCTGCCACCGCAGCAACGCGTCGGCGACCGCGCCGTGCAGCTCCCGGCCGTTGGGGTCGCGGTCGAAACCGAGGCGCGCCGGCAGGGCGGTGCCCTCCCCGCCCACGAGCCTGCGGGCCTCGCCGGCCAACGGGTCCGGCAGCGTGGTGCGCCCGCCGTGCAGCGCGGCGAGCAGCCGTAGCTCGCGGAACTCGTGCGCGCTGGTGACCAGCCCTTCCAGCGCGTTGACCAGTGCGCGCGCGGCCGGGCGGGGTTCGCGGCGCAGCACGACCTCCATCGCCAGCAGCGCGGACCGGGCCTTGAGCACGTCCTGCCGGTCGGTGAAGCACTGGGTGATCGACTCACGCAGGTCGGCCAGACCGCTGCGGTTCACCAGCTCCTCGGCGAGCTGGCCGTGGGTGGCACCCTTGCGGATCAACGTGGTCACCAGGCGGACGCCGAACAGGCCGAACCGGTCGAGCAGCGCCACCCTGGTGCGCGCGTCCAGGCGCACCGGCACGCCGTCGCCGACGAACCGGTCCGCCGAGAACAGGCAGCTCTCCAACTCCCGGCGGGGCACCGCCGCCAGCGCGCTGAGGGCGGCGAACTCGTCGGCGGTGAGCGCGACCCCGGCGCCGGCGAGCAGCCCGGACACCGCGATCACGTTCTGGCACAGGCCACGCAGCCCGGCGTCGGTGCGGTAGCGCCGCGCGATCCGCTTGGCCGAGGTCAGCGCGTCGATCCGGCCGCCGCCGACCTCGTCCGCGCGGGAGAGCACGACCAGCGCGTTGACCGGGGTCTCGCGGGCAATCGGGTGGTCCTGGATCGACCGCAGGAAGCCGAGATCGGTCTCGTGCAGGTGGCGCATGAGATAGAGCACCGCGTCGGCCTCCAGCGAGACCCGCGACCCGAAGTCCGAAGTGGACTCAAGGGCCGGGGTGTCGATCAGCGTCAGGTCGCGCAGCGTGCGGTTGGGCCAGTCGACCACGATCCGGTCAAGGTCCTCGGCCTGCCAGCCCTCCAGGTCGATGTGCAGCTGGCCGTCGGTGCTGGCCGCGGCGGCGTCCCGGGGTGGCGCCTGCGTCGGGTAGAGCTGTGCGCGCGGCACCGGGCCGCCCCGGTACCAGGTCAGCACCTGGCCGCCGTCCTCGACCAGCAGCGGCGCGATCTCCTCGCCCACCAACGCGTTCACCAGCGTCGACCGCCCGGTCTGCGGCAGCCCGACCACCGCGAGCCGCAACGGCTCGGCGAGCCGGCTGACATGCCGGCGCAGCCAGTTGGTCGCCCGCGGACTGTCCTGGTAGAGCTCGAGCGCGTCCACCAACATCGCCCGCGCCCTCTCCACGAGGTTGGTCACTGTTCCGCCTCCCCGGATTTAAAAGTTTTGGTTGTGTTTGGGTTGGCGGCTGCCAGTTGTGCACGTGCCGGTGGCTGGGTTGCGTTCCGTTCCCCTTAGGTGCGGTTGGGAGCCGCGTGGCTTGTTCCCCTTGGGTGCGGTTGGGAGCCTTGTGGCTTGTTCCCCTTGGGTGCGGTTGGGGGCCGTGTGGCTTTGGGGTGTGGTTGGGACGGGTGGCCAGTCACGCGGTCAGGCCGCGGGGGCCTGAGGGGGTTGCGAGGGCCTGGATGCGTTGGTTGAGGCCGACGAGCTTGTCGACCTCCTGGGAGATCTGCTGGGTGCGGCGGTGGCGGTCGGCCAGGTCGGCCTCGGCGGCGCGTTTGGCCTCGACCGCCCGTTCGGCGATGCCCGCCTGCACCTGCTCGACCACCGAGCTGAAGTGGTCGCGCAGCCGCCGCTGGATCAGCCGCGAGGTGTCCCTGCTCTCCTTGCCGTAGGACAGGAAGAAGTCGTCCACGTGCCGCTGGGCCGCGGACTTCGCGATGGCCTGCCGGCGCTTGAGCCGGCTGCCGCGCTCGTCCCAGACGCTCTTCGCGCCGAACGCCGCGCCCGCGCCGATCGAGATCGGGTTGATCAGCGGCATCCCGGCCAGCGTGGTGGCCAGGCCGAACATCAGCAGCCCGCCGTAGGACCCGCGCAACCCGACGAACAGCTGCTGGCCGATGGTGAACTTCTCCACCCTCGGCGCCCGCAGGTCGCCGATGTGCTCCAGCAGATCCTCGGCGACGGACGCGTCCGGGATCGACTCCTCGAGCGCCACCTGGCGGGCGATCTTCTCCGACACCCACTGGAACCGCTCGACCAGCCAGGTGAAGTTGGCCTCCGCGGTGTCCGCGAGGCTGTCGCCAAGCCAGTCGGCGAACTCGTCCCAGGTCCGTGCCGGGTCGGCGACCTCGAAGAACTCCTCGGCGGTGCGGATGATGCGGCGGGTGCGCTCGCGCAGGTCGTACTCGACGTCCGACATCAGCTCGGCCACCTCGTCGCCGAGCATCGTCTGCCAGCGGCTGGACCGTTTGCGCAGCTCCTCGAGGTGGCGCTGGGCTGCCCGGTACTGCACGTGCGCGCCGCCGAGCTGGCCGCCGCGCGCCTGCGCCAACTGCTCACGCAGCGGCTCGAGCAGCTGCTGGGTGACCATCGTGGTCATCGCCGCGGTGCACCGGCTGGCGAGCACGTCGCCCTGGCCGAGCACGTCCCGGCGCAGGGTGGCGACCAGGTCGACGAACCCGGACTCGCGGTTGAGCTCCTGATCGCCGGTGCGGGCCGCGGCCAGCCGGACCGCCGCGGACACCGGGACCACCTCGACCTCGAGGCCGGCGGCGGCCAGCCGGGCCCGGTTGCGCTCGGCCACCCGGCGCCAGCGCGGCACGATGTCGATCTTCGTGAGCACGACGGTGACCGTCGGGCAGAGCTCGACGACCTTCCTGATCAGCTCGAACTCCGCCGCGCACAGCTCACGGGTGGCGTCGGAGATCATCAGCACCGCGTCGGCGTTGGCCAGCGCGGCGAAGGTGGTGGCGGCGCGGGCCGGGCCGCTGCCCAGGCCGGGGGTGTCGATCAGCACGAGGCCACCGGCGAGCAGCTCACGCGGGACGCCGACCTCGGTGTGCACGTCGGTCCGCCGGGTGACCAGCGCCTTGGTGGCCACCTGGTCGAACGGGACGGGGACCCGTGCCGGTTCGCCGGCGGCCGGGCCGATCGCGCGGCGGCCGGTCACCGGCACATCGGCCACCACCGCGGCGATCGGCGTCTCGGCGTGCTCGACGGTGGTTGGAATGGTCGTGGTGACATCGTCGCCGACCGCGCAGACCGGGGCGTTCAGCAGCGCGTTGACCAGTTGGCTCTTGCCCTGGTTGAGCTCGCCGATGACCGGCACACGCAGTTTGGGGTCGAGCAGCAGGGCCCGTCTGCGCTCCAGCCTGCTCGCCAGATCGGCGCGGTGGTGAGCGATACAGGCCGCGATGGTGTCGTCCAGAACGGTGAGCCAGGGCGGAGTCCTCACCCGGAAGAGTGTGCCGTGCTAACCCGTATGGGTGAAAGGGGGCCGGGGCCAGCGATCTCGAAATCGCTGGCCCCGGCCGCCTCCCGGGGATGGGGCAATCCCCTATCCAGGCCTTAGAGGCCGAGGCTCAGGCTGTCGGTCAGGTCGCCGACCACCGGCAGGTCGTCGGTCACGCCGGTGACGGTGTCGGTGAGCCCGCCGACCGGGCTGCTCGACACGACGTCGGCCACCGGGCTGACCACGTTGGTGACCGAGGAGGTGTCCACCCCGAGGTCGGGCAGCTCGACGGGCAGCTCGGGCAGCTGCGCCGGCAGGTCGAGGTCGCTGACGTTGGGCACCTCGCCCAGCCGGCCGTCGATGTCGGGCAGCGCCGGCAGCGCGACCGGGAGGGCGTCGGTGCCGGCCAGCGGAACCGCGAGGCCGTCGCTCACCGGCAGGGTGTCCACCGCCTGGGTCGCGGTGCCCGCGGTGGTGCCGATGACCTGGTTCAGGGTGTCCGCGCCGGTCTCGACGGCGGCGGCGACCGGCGTGCCGGCCAGGAAGCCGGCCAGGGTGTCGGCGCCGGTGTCGACCGCGCCGGTCAGCGCGCCCGCGCCGGTGCCGACGAGGGTCGTCGCGGTGCCGACGGCGGAGTTGGTGGCGCCGGCGAGGTCGTCGAGCAGGTCGGCCGGGTCGGCGGTGGTGACCAGGTAGTCACCGTTGCTGTTCCCGCCGACGTAGGCGACCGGGGTGGACAGGCCGCCCTCGGCCAGGCCGTCGTCGACCTGCGCGACACCGGCGACGCGGCCGCCGACGGACTGCACGCCCGCCCACAGGTCGCTGCCGTCGGCGTCCTGGTTGACCAGGCCGCCGACGTAGGCCAGGTCCTGGACCTCGCCGAGCGCGCTGAGGCCGGTGGTGTCGCCGTCGATGTTGGCGAGGTTGGTGACGTCCAGGTCGACCAGGTCACCGACGAGCGGGAGGTCGGTCGGCAGCGCGTCGGTGACCAGCGGGATGACCTCTTCGACATCCTGCGGGGTGAGGTCGCCGAGGCCGGCGTCGGACAGCGCACCGACCGGGTCGGCGGCGTAGGCGGCCTTGGCGACGTCGTCGTTGATCAGGTTCAGGACGAAGTCGTGCAGCGTGTGGAACGAGTACAAGAGTTCTCCTCGCGAAACATCCGGTGTGGCGCTCTGCGGCGTTCGGGTAGCCGTGGCGCGGTGCGGTGCTCACCGTAGAAATCCCGGGGCCCCACCGGCATCGGGGATGACGCCCAGTTGTGTAACCACCCGATAGGGCGATGGATTTTCCACTCGTTAGGGGGTTAGGGGAAATGACCGCTTAACCACCTGGGGCTGCCCAACCGGGGGTCACCTTTGGTACGAACTACTCCTCGTTGGTTACGGAGAGGACACGCTCGTATGCCCTACGCCCTCGGGATCGATCTCGGCAGCGGCCGCACCACGGCCGCGATCAGCCGAAACGACCGCGAGCGCTGGCTTGAGCCGGAGGTGGTCGCCCTGGACGGCGACCCGGCCGGGGTGATGTCGGTGTTGCACCTGACTGATCAGGGGGCGGTCGAGGTCGGTTCCTCGGCGTTGCTGGCGCTGCCGGCGCGGGCTGGGTGGATGGCCAGAGGGGTGGCGGACCGGATCGGCGATGAGATCCCGGTCACATTGGCCGGGCAGCCCTATCCGGCGGAGGTGCTCACCGCCGCGATGGTCGGCTGGGTGGTCGACTACGTGGAGGCGATCGAGAACACGCCCGCCAGCCAGTTGGTGGTCACCCATCCAGCGGGTTGGGGCATGCACCGGCGCGCGCTGCTACTGGGCGCGTTACGCGAGGTCAACCTGCCGGAGCCGACCCTGCTGCCCCGCCCGGTCGCGGTCGCCGAGTCGCACGCGGCGACCCAGCGGGTGGAGGTCGGTGAGCAGATCGCCGTGCACTCGCTCGGCGCGGGCCGGTTCGAGTCGGCCGTGGTGCGCCGGGGTTCGTTCGGCTTCGAGTTGCGTGCGCACGCCGACGGCCTGGACGAGGCGACCGGTGATCTGTTCGACGACCTGCTGGCCGAGCACGTGCTGGCCACCCTCGACACCCAGCCGGCGGGTGGGGAGCTGGCGAGCCTGCGCGCCGCGTGCACGAATGCCAAGGAACGGCTGTCCGCCGAGGCCGCGGTCTCGGTGTCCGGGCTACGGGTGACCAGGGCGGAGTTCGCGGACCTCATCCGGCCGGTGGTCGAGAGCACGGTGGCGGCGCTGGTCCGCACGATCGGCGCGTCGGGCCCCGAGCCGGTGGCGGCGGTGGTCGTTGCCGGTGGCAGCGGGCGGATCCCGCTGGTGGCGGAGTTGATCGCGGCGAGCACCCGGGTGCGGGTGGTCGTCGAGGCCCCGGAGACCTCGATCGCCAGAGGTGCCGCGCTGGCCGCCGCGAAGGTGGCCAAACCCACCGTCCGCGCCACCGCGGTGGCCATGACCCCCGAACCCATAGCCCGATCGGCGGTCACCCACACCGACCTCATGCGCCTCGACGACCTCCCCAAGGAGGACCTGACCGACCTCGGTCCGCCCCCTCCCCGACCACCCGTGGAGATAGCCCCCCTGGAACCCCCGAAGCGGCGCCTGCTCGGCCTGCGCTCCCGATCCCGCGCCAAGGACGACGAGGAACCCGCCGAGGACTCCGAGTTCGCCGACCTGGACCTGACCCCGCGCGCACGACGCCGAGCGCGGCCGTCGGAGGTCGACGAGACACCCGAGAAACCGTCCCGCACGTTCGACGCGGACCGCGACGCGTTCGAGGAAGCCCTGGCACACAACAGCGCCACCGACGACGAGGAGCCAGGAGACCTGTTCGCCCCCGTCGACGACGATGCGCCCCGCAACCGCTTGCGCGGCCCCCGACCGCCGGACCTGCCACCGCGCGGCCGCCCCCGATCCCTCGAACCCCGTCCAGACCCGGCACGACGTCATCCCGACCGATCGCCGGCCGTGCCGTTCCCAGGACACCGCCGCCCAAGCGATCCACCGACCGGTGACCGCGACTACCCGGCCGACGCACTCGCCGAACCGCCACGCCGTCCCCGCGATCCCCTCCCCGACGCGAACGCCCTGTTCACCGACACGGCCGAACCCCCGCCCCGCCGACCCGGCGACCCAGCACCCGGCACGGACCACGAACCCCGCCAGCCGGCCGACGCACTCGCCGAACCCCCGCGCCGCCCCGGCGATCCACTGGCCAACGCCGCCCGCGAACGCGACCACCCAGCCAACGCACACGCCGAACCACGACGGCGCCACCCGGCCGATCCACTCGCCGACTCCAGTGACCACCAACGCCGCCACCCCGCCGAACCGGCCGACACCGAGCCAGCCCGGCACCACTCAGCCGATCTCTTCACCGACACGACAGCCCACTCACCGATCGACATGACACCCGAACCTCCACACCGCCGCCCGACCAGGCCCGCCGCCGACACGGCACCAGAACCACCGCACCGCCGCCCGGCCAGGCCCGCTGCCGACACGGCACCAGAACCACCCCGCCGCCGCCACCGCGATCGCGCCGAGGACACCGAGGTCAGCCCACCGCACGACCACCACGACCCGGCCGCCGGACCCGCCCGCCAGCACACCGACGCCGTCCGGCGCCACCCACGCGAGCCGGCAGACGCCGGTCTCCGGCAACCCCGCCACCAGCCCAGGGACCCAATCGCCGACGACCCGCCAAGGCCGCCGCGCCGCAGACGCCCCGACCCCACGCCAGCACAACCCACCCGCCGCCGGCACGCCCAGCACGACCCGGACCCCACCGACGAAGCCGCGCGCCACCGCCTCGGCGCCGACTCCTTCGAACCGCTGCACCCGCGCGTGCCGGCCGACGGCGACGACCACGCCCGCCACGCCGCCGCCCCAGAACCCCGCCGCCACCGCTACCGCGACCAGGAAGACGACACCTTCGAACCCGTCGACCGCGACGGGGGCCGCCGCCGATGAACCCGATCCTCGCCCGCGCCGTCACCGACCAGATCGCCGCGATCGTCGCCGACCCGCGCCCCGGCGCGCACATCGGGATCGTCGCCCCCGGCGGCTACGGCAAGACCACCCTCCTGCAGCACGTCGGCACCGCCATCCACACCGCCACCGGCACCGAACCCACCCCGGCCCTACCGCCGTTCGACCAGGTCACCGGCGTCCTACTGGTCGACGACGCCCACCAGCTCGACGACACCGACCTGCGCGACCTGCGCCGCATCGCCACCACCACCCCCGTCCGGCTGGTCGTCACCGCCCGGCCATGGCCCCGGCACCGACCGCTCACCGACCTGCTCGACCTCACGCTGGACCACCTGCTCCCCGCCCCCTTCGACCCCACCCAGGTCCGCGACGCGCTCCCCAGCCGGCTGCGCACCGACCGGCACGTCGACTTCGTCCACGCCCAGACCGGCGGCGTCCCCGCCTTCGTCGACCGCCTCGCCCGCACGCTGGACGCCGAGCTCGACGTCCCGACGGCCGCGCTAGCCGAGTTCCGCCACGAGCTCAGTCGTCTTGACGAGCGGGTACTGCGCTTCCTGCTCGCCGCCGACGCCGGTGTCGGGCTGAACCTCGACCTGCTCGCCGAACTCCTGGAGACCGCCACGACCGACACCGTCGGCGAGATCGTCGAGGCGGCCAGGGCCACCGGCCTGCTCGGCACCGCGGGCAGCATGGTGCCGATCGCGCAACGGGCGATCCGCGTACTGGTGCCGGTCGAACGCCGGGTGTGGATCCGGCAACGGCTCGCCGAGCTGCGACTGGCCCGCGGCGGACAGGTCCTGCCCCTGATGCGGCCGCTCGCGACCACCGGCATCGGCGGCGACGGGGCCGCCGCCGCGTTCGAGGCCGCCGCCGCCGAGGCGTTGCCGACCGATCCCGCGCTGGCGGCGAAGCTGTACGCGGCCGCCATCACCGCGGGTCGGCCGCCGACGGCCGTCGGCGCGCGGCGGG
>NZ_BAAGXS010000091.1:0-113371 GCF_054779715.1 Actinophytocola sediminis
CCCGGGCCAGGGTCACCGAGCGGCGCACCACCGCCCGCACGGCGCGGGCCTCGGTCGAGGCGCCGGCGCGCACCACGCCCGCACCGGCACGCACCACCCCCAAGCCGGTCAGGGAGCTGCCGGACCGGCAGCGCAAAGCCAGCTCGGCCGCGGCGCAGCGGGCCTTCGCCCGCCGCGCCCACCGCGAGGGCTACCAGCCGGAGGAGGTCGCCGGCGACGAGCGCAACGCCGGCCGGGCCTCGTTCGTCATCCTGATCATCGCGCTGCTGACGGTCGGGGTGGCGGCCACGCTGTGGCTGTCCACCCAGGCGATCGCCGACTCCTACCGGCTGGAGAAGGCCAAGACGACCGCGGGCGAGCTGGCCGAGCGGGCCGCGGAGCTGCAGCGCGACGTGACCAGGGCGGAGTCGCCCTCCGAGCTGGCCAAGCGGGCCAAGGAGATGGGCATGGTGCCCGCAGGCGACCCGGCCAGGCTGGTCGTGCTGCCCGACGGCCGGGTGGTCGTCGTCGGCGAGCCGACCCCGGCGGCCAAGCCGAAGCCCCCGGCCGGCCAGGACACCGAGACGACACCGGGAGACGGCTGATGCCGCCACCGTCGGGCCGGTCGCCAGAAGGCCGCCGGCCCGAACGGGGCTGGCCAGAACTACCCGGCCGCGGCACGCCGGGCGTGGGCCAGCCCCGCGCCCGGCTGCCGAGATCCGGCCAACCGGCGCGGGGCATCCCGCCCTGGCGCGAGGACGACGACCCGTACCCCGAGGTCCCCGACGACCCCCTCCTCGACGAGTCCTTCGACGAGCCAGCACGCCGTCCCCCCGGCAACCGCGCGCCGCGCGACCGGCGGGCCGCCAACACCCGTGACCAGCTGCCGCCGTGGCGGGAGGCGTTGCGCCGCCGGGCACGCGCCGAGCCCGCCGCCGGGCCGCCATGGCGTGACCCCGAACATGACCCCGACCCGGACCCGTACCGCGAACCACGGCGACGGGCTCCGCAGGGCGCGACCGGCCGAGGCCCCCGGCCGGGCTCGGCCAGCGCGCGCCGCAGCACGCACGCGCCCCGGCACAGCACCGGCACGGTCCGGCGGGTGTCCACCGGACCACGCAAGATCGTCCGCCCGAACACCGGCAACCACCACCTGCGCGTGGCCACCGTGCGGTTCCTGCTGATCGCCGCACTGGTCGCGGCGCTGCTCAAACTCGTCCAGGTCCAGGGGTTCGAGGCCGAGGCGCTGGCCGCCAAGGCAGCCCAGCAGCGGTCGACCGAGATCGACATCCCGGCCACCCGTGGGTCCATTGTGGACCGCAACGGGGTGCAGCTGGCGTTCAGCGTCGAGTCGCGGATGCTCGCCTTCCAGCCCCGGGCGATCCGCGCCCAACTCGAGAAGATCGCCGAGGACGACGCGGCCGACCGGATCAGCTTCGACGAGCGCACCGCCGCCATCGCCGCGAAGTTGCACGAGCTGATCGGCCCGCGCGCGGTCGAGGTCGACCTGCTGGCGAAGCTGCGGTCCGACGTCACCTACGTCCAGCTGATCGACAAGGTCGAGCCGGCGGACGCGCGGGCGATCCAGTCCGAGTTCCAGGAGATCATCGTCGAGCCACGGGCCGAGCGGGAGTACCCCGGCGGCAACCTGGCGTCCAACATCGTCGGCGTCGCCAACTGGCGGATGGACGACAAGGACGTCAAGAAGCACAACCTGCACGGCCTGTCCGGCCTGGAGAACCTGCGCGACCTCGAGCTGTCCGGCAAGCCGGGCCGGCAGGTCGTGGACACCAAGGAAGGCAGCGAGAGCCTCATCATCCCGGGCGCCCCGCGCGACCTGCAGCCGGCGACCGACGGCTCGGACATCGAGCTGACCATCGCCGCGGACCTGCAGTACTTCCTGCAGCAGGCGCTCGCCGACTACGTGAAGGTCGCCAAGGCCAAGGGCGGCAGCGCGGTGATCATGGACGCGCACACCGGTGAGGTGTACGCGCTGGCCAACGACCGCAGCTTCGACCCGACCGCCGGCAACTTCGACCTGAACACCATGGGCAACCCGGCGGTGAGCAACCCCTACGAGCCCGGCTCGGTGAACAAGATCGTCACCGCGCTGTGCACGATCGAGGACGACCTCGCCGAACCGCAGGACGTGCACCAGGTCGACGGAGTCCGGGAGGTCGCCGACCAGACCGTGCGCGACGCCTGGCCCCACGGCGTGCTGCCGTTCACCACCACCGGCATCTTCGCCAAGTCCTCCAACGTCGGCACGCTGATGCTCGCCGAGCAGTGCGGCGAGGAGCGGTTCGCCGAACTGCTCGAACGCCTCGGCCTCGGCCAGCGCACCGAGGTCGGCCTGCCGGGGGAGAGCCCCGGCCGGGTGCCCCCGCGTGGTCAGTGGTCCGGCTCGACGTTCGGCAACCTGCCGATCGGGCAGGGCCTGTCGATGACCGTGCTGCAGATGGCCGCGATGTACCAGGCGGTCGCCAACGACGGCGTGCGCGTGCCGCCGAGGATCGTCCGCGCCCGGATCACCCCCGACGGCGAGCGGATTCCCGAGCCGAAGCCGGACAGCGTGCGGGTGGTCAGCGAGCAGACCGCGCGGACCGTGCGCGACATGTTCCGCGCGATCGTGCAGGACGGCGACGGGCTCAACGACGGCACCGGCACCACCGCCGCGCTCACCGGCTACCAGATCTCCGGCAAGACCGGCACCGGCCAACAGATCGACCCGGAGACCGGCGGGTACTCCAACTCGCTGTACTGGATCACCTTCGCGGGCGTCCTGCCGGCCGACGATCCCCGGTTCGTCGTGGGCATCATGATCGACCGCCCGGACTACTACGGCGGCTTCGTCGAGGGTCATTCGGCCGCGCCGCTGTTCCACGACGTGGCCTCCTACCTGGCCCAGCGCTACCGCATCCCGTTGTCGAAGAAGGCGAGTCCCGTGGTGACCCTGGTGGCCGAATAGGCTTGCCCGAATGACGGCCTGGTTCAGCGAGGAGGACCTGCACGCTGCCGCGGGCGAGGCGTCGTTCCGGCGGGGGCGCGAGTACGTCGCCGCGGTGGGGGACATGCAGCCGACCGCGTTGGGGGTCCGGGCCCGGGTCAGTGGCACCGACACCTACGAGGTGTGGCTCGGCCGCGACGGCGAACGGCTGGTCGGCGAGTGCGACTGCCCGTTCGGCGCGGACGGCAACTTCTGCAAACACTGTGTGGCCGTCGGTCTGGTGCTGATCGAGGAGGGCCGCGACGAGTCGGCCGAGCCCGACATCACGGGCTACCTCGGCGCGCTCGACCGGCGCGAGCTGGTCGACCTGGTGCTGGCCCAGGCGGCGCGCGATCCGGTGCTGTACCGCAAACTCAGCCTCCGCGCGGCGGGCACGGCCGGGGCGCCGCAGGTCGCGGTGCTGCGCCGGCAGCTCGACGACGCGCTGGCGGTGCGCGGCTATCTCGACCACCAGGCCACGCTCGACTACGCGCGGCGGGCCACCGACGCGCTGACCACGATCGTCGAGCTGCTCGACGCCGGGCACGCCGCCGAGGCGCGGCCGCTGGCCAGGGGCGCGGTCGAGGCGATCACCGCCGCGATGTCCACAATGGACGATCTGACCGGTGCGGTGGTCGGCGTGTGCCGGCGCGCGTTCTCCTTGTACGCCAAGGCATGCACTGCGGCCAGGCCCAACCCCGGCAAGCTCGCCGGCTGGCTGGTCCGGTTCAAGGTGGACGGCCCCGGCTGGCCGACGCTGGAGCTGGCCGAGTTCGTCGACGCGCTCGGCGCGGCCGGCCTCGCCGAGTACCGGACGCTGGTGGCGCGGGTGGCCGAGGAGGCAGGCGCGGACAGGACGTTGGTGGTGCGCGCCATGCGGGCGCAGCTGGCCGAGGTCGACGGCGACCTGGACGCGCACGTCGACATCCTGGCCGAGGGCGTGCCCAACCCCACGGCGTTCCTTGGCATCGCGAACCTGTTGCGGGACAAGGGTCAGCTCGTCGGCGCGATCCGCTGGGCGGAGCGCGGCCTCGAGGAGACCGGTGACCCCAGACTGGCCGACGTGCTCATCCGGTCCTATGTGGACGATGGGCGGCCGTCGGCGGCGGTCGCGGTGCGCGAGCAGGCGCTGCGCGCGGCGCCCACCCGCCAGACCTACGCCAACCTGCGCGCGACCGCGGAGCTGGTCGGGGAATGGCCGGCGGCCCGCGAGGGCGCGCTGGACGTGCTGCGCGCCGCCGCCGAGCGCGGTGACACAGGCGGTGACACAGGCGGTGAAACCGACGGCGACGCGGACGAGCTGGTCGGCGCCCTGCTGGACGACGGCGAGCCGGAGGAGGCCTGGCAGGCGGCGGACAAACACGGCTGCGGCGACCGCGTCTGGCTGGAGGTGGCCCGCATCCACGGCCGCGACCACCCGGCCGACGTGCTCGCCGGCTACCGGCGGGTGATCGAGAACCGCGCGCGGCGCACCGGCCGGGACGCCTACCGCGAGGTCGCCATGTTGCTCGAGGAACTGCGCGAGCTGGCCGCCCTCGGCGCGACCGACGCCGCCTTCACCACCGTGGTGGCCGACCTGCGCGCCCGCAACCCGCGCCGCCGCGGCCTGCTCGCCGAGCTGGACCGCCGGGGGCTGTGAGCCGGCCGGCAGGTCGCGCATGGGTATCGGTTCCGCGCGGCACGCCCGCCGCTGAGCCATAATCGCCAGTGATGAGCGTGCAGCCGTTCGGTCCGGCCGAGCCGCCGTCGGCACGGGCCGACGACGGCTCGCTGGCCAGCCCGCTCGGCCGCGCGGCCACCCTGATGGTGGCCATCCTCGCGCTGCTGTGGCTGGTCGAGCTGTTCAACGTGATCAGCGACCGGTGGCTGACCACCCTCGGCGGCATCCGCGCCCGCGACCCGGCCAGCCTCGTGGACATCGTGTTCTCCCCGTTCGTGCACGGCAACCTGGAGCACCTCGCGGGCAACGCGCTGCCGCTGTTCAGCCTCGGCTTCATCGCCGCGGTGCCCGACCTCCGCCGGTTCCTGCGGATGAACCTCATCGTCATCGTGGTCGGCGGGCTCGGCATCTGGCTGTTCTCGCCGGCCAACTCGATCTCGGTCGGCGCCAGCGGGCTGGTGTTCGGCTACTTCGGCTACCTGCTGCTGCGCGGGATCGTCGACCGGCGGCCGGTGGACGTGGTGGTCTCGATCGGCGTCGCGCTCGCCTACGGGTACCTGATGTGGCACTCCATCGGTTTCGGGGTCACCAACATCTCCTGGCAGGGGCACCTCAGCGGGCTCGTCGGCGGGATGCTCGCGGCGATCCTGCTGCGCCGCGGGCGGGCGCCGAGGGCATCGGCCAAGCCATCGACCCAGCCGGTCACCGGCCCGTTGACCGCTCCCTAACGTGGGCTGACACGGCCGGGTGCACCAGGGTGTCCTTGATCGCCCTCCGTGCGCAGGTAATCTTCCGCGACGTGCCCGCCAAGCTCGTTGGCAAGGCCGTCACGGCACCGCCTCGCCCCACCAGGATCACGCCCGTCCCGCTCACCATGTTGGTGGCGCGGGCGGACGCGCGTCTCGTCACGCCCACGGTGCCGCCCACCAGGGCGGTCACCGGCATCACGCTGCGTGCCCAACACGTACTTCCCGGTGACCTGTTCGCCGCGCTGCCCGGTGCCCGCGTGCACGGCGCCGACTTCGTCGACTCGGCCGTCGCCGCCGGCGCGGTCGCGGTGCTCACCGACGAGGCCGGGGCCGTGAGGCCCGCCGTGCGCGACGCGGTCGCCGCCGACATCCCGGTCGTGGTGCACGAGGACCCGCGCGCGCTGATCGGCTCGATCGCCGCGTGGATCTACGGCGAGCCGTCCCTCGGGCTGTCGGTCATCGGCGTCACCGGCACCTCCGGCAAGACCACCACGGCGTACATGATCGAGGCCGCGCTGCGCGCCGCCGGCCACCGCACCGGCCTGGTCGGCACCGTGGAGACCAGGATCGCCGGCGAACGGCTGGCCTCGGCGTTCACCACCCCGGAGGCTCCCGACCTACAGGCGTTGTTCGCGGTGATGGTCGAGCGCGGCGTGACCCACGTGCCGATGGAGGTCTCCAGCCACGCGCTCGCGCTCGGCCGGGTCAACGGCACCCGGTTCGCCGTCGGCGCGTTCACCAACCTCTCCCAGGACCACCTGGACTTCCACCCGGACATGGAGGACTACTTCCAGGCCAAGGCCCTGCTGTTCGACGGGCGCTCCACCAGCGAGGTGGTCTGCGTCGACGGCGAGTGGGGCAAGCGGCTGGTCACCGCGCACACGATCACCGTGGCCACCGGCGAGGGCGCCGACTGGACCGCGTCGGGCATCGCCACCTCGCGCACCGGTGAGCAGACCTTCACCATGCACGGCCCGGACGGGCTGGCGCTGCCGGTCACGCTGCCGATCCCGGGCAGCTTCAACATCGCCAACGCGCTGCTCGCGGCCGCCTGCACCCACGCGGTCGGCGTGCCGCCCGCCGAGATCGCCGCCGGGCTCGCGGCCGTCGAGGTCCCCGGCCGGATGGAGCGGGTGGCGCTCGGGCAGGACTTCACCGCGGTCGTCGACTACGCGCACAAGCCGGCGGCCGTCGCGCTCGCGCTGGAGGCCATGCGCGGGCGCACCGACGGCCGGCTGATCGTCGTGCTCGGCTGCGGCGGCGACCGGGACGAGGGCAAGCGGCCGATGATGGGCGAGGCGGCCGCCCGGCGCGCCGACCTGCTGGTGGTCACCGACGACAACCCGCGCACCGAGGACCCGGCCGCCATCCGCGCGGCCATGCTGGCCGGCGCGGACCAGGTCCCGGCCGCCGAGCGCGGCGAGATCACCGAGGTCGGCGACCGGCGCGCGGCGATCGAGACCGCGGTGGCGCTGGCCAGGGCGGGCGACGTGGTCGTCATCGCCGGCAAGGGACACGAGACCGGACAGGAGATCGACGGCGTGGTGCACCCGTTCTCCGACCGCGACGAACTGCGCGCGGCGATCTGGGCCAGGCTCGACCGGGGGGACGCATGATCCCCCTGACCCTGGCCGAGATCGCGGCGATCACCGGCGGCCGGATCCACCGCGCCGAGGGCACCGAGGTGGTCACCGGCTCGGTCGAGTTCGACTCCCGCCGCGTCGGGCCCGGCGGCCTGTTCGTCGCGCTGCCGGGAGAGCTGGTCGACGGACACGCGTTCGCCGAGGGTGCGGTGGCGCGCGGCGCGGTCGGCGTGCTCGCCGACCGCGAGGTCGACGCGCCGGCGGTGATCGTGCCCGGCGCCACCGACGCGCACGTGCGGGCGGTCGCGCTCGCCGGCGACACCGACGGCTCCGGCGCGGCGGTGCTCGCCGCGCTGGCCCGGATCGCCCGTGCGGTCGTCGACCGGCTGGCCGAGCGCGGGCTCACGGTCGTCGGGGTCACCGGGTCCTCCGGCAAGACCTCGACCAAGGACCTGATCGCCCAGGTACTCGAGCCGATGGGCCAGACGGTGGCCCCACCCGGCTCGTTCAACAACGAGCTCGGCCATCCGTGGACCGTGCTGCGGGCCGACGCCGCGACCAGGCACCTGGTGCTGGAGCTGTCCGCGCGCGGCCAGGGACACATCCGCGCGCTGTGCGAGACCGCCCCGCCGAGGATCGGCGTCGTGCTCAACGTCGGCACCGCGCACCTTGGCGAGTTCGGCTCCCGCGAGGGCATCGCGCGGACCAAGGGCGAGCTGGCGCAGGCCCTGCCGGCCGACGGCGTTGCCGTGCTCAACGCCGACGACCCGCTGGTCGCGGCCATGGCCGAGCGCACAGCGGCCAGGGTGGTGCTGGTCGGGGAGAGCGCGCACGCCGACATCCGGGCGAGCGACATCGAGCTGGACGACCACGCGCGCGCCACCTTCACCCTGGTCACCGCGCACGGGCAGCGGCGGGTGCGCCTCGGCCTGCACGGCGCTCACCACGTCGGCAACGCGCTGTCGGCCGCCGCCGTGGCCATCGAGCTCGGCGCGAGCCTCGACGAGGTCGCCGAGCGGCTCGGTGCCGCCGCGCGCCGCTCCGACCGCCGGATGGACGTCACCACCCGCGCAGGCGACGGGGTCACCGTCGTCAACGACAGCTACAACGCCAACCCGGAGTCGGTGGCCGCCGCGCTGCGCACGCTGGCGCGGATGGCCGACGGTGGGCGGCGCCGGACCTGGGCGGTGCTCGGCGTGATGGGGGAGCTGGGCGAGACGGGCTCGGCGGAACACGAGGAGATCGGCAGGCTGGCGGTGCGGCTCGGCATCGACCGGCTGGTCACAGTGGACGAGCAGGCCGAAGGCATCCAGCGCGGCGCCCGGCTCGAGGGGTCTGACGGAGAGGAGCCGGTGCTGGTGCCGGATGTCCATGCCGCGATCGCGTTGCTGAACGCGCAGTTGCGGCCCGGTGACGTGGTCCTGGTGAAGGCCTCCAAGGTGGCCGCGCTGTGGCGGGTCGCGGAGACACTGCTGGGGGCCGACGAGTGATCGGCATCCTGATCGCGGCCGCGATCGCGCTCATCTTCTCGATCCTGTTCACCCCGTACCTGATCAGGGTGTTCTCCCGGCAGGGCTTCGGCCAGGAGATCCGTGAGGAGGGCCCGGAGGGGCACAAGTCCAAGCGCGGCACCCCGACCATGGGCGGCGTCGCGATCCTCATCGCCATGTGGGCCGGCTACCTGGTCGCGCACCTGTTCAACGCGCTGTCCAGCCCGTCGGGCGAGACCCCGACCGTGTCCGGCCTGCTGGTCATGTTCCTGACCACGGGCCTTGGCCTGGTCGGCTTCCTCGACGACTTCATCAAGATCCGCAAGCAGCGCAACCTCGGCCTGAACAAGACCGCGAAGCTGGTCGGCCAGCTGGTCGTCGCGGTGGTGTTCGCCATCCTCGCGATGAACTTCGCCGACGAGGCCAACTTCACCCCGGCGTCGGTGCACATGTCGTTCGTGCGCGACCTGACGGTCATCTCGTTCGGCACCATCGGCTTCGTCGTCTTCTGCTACATCGCGGTGTCCGGCTGGTCGAACGCGGTGAACTTCACCGACGGCCTTGACGGGTTGGCCGGCGGCGCGTCGGCGATGGTGTTCGGCACCTACGTGGTCATCACGTTCTGGCAGTTCCGCTACAACTGCGGCGACGACACGCCGACGCCTGGCTGCTACGACGTGCGCGACCCGCTCGACCTCGCGGTGGTCGCGGCCGCCGCGATGGGCGCGTGTATCGGCTTCCTGTGGTGGAACGCGCCACCGGCGCGGATCTTCATGGGCGACACCGGGTCGCTCGCGCTCGGCGGCCTGGTCGCCGGCCTGTCGATCACCACCCAGACCGAGCTGCTGATGGTGATCGTCGGCGGCCTGTTCGTGGTCGAGATGCTGTCGGTGGTGCTGCAGATCGCGGTCTTCCGGACCACCAGGCGAAGACTGTTCCGGATGGCGCCCTTCCACCATCATTTCGAGCTCGCCGGGTGGGCGGAAACCACGGTGATCATCAGATTCTGGCTGCTGGCCGGGATCTGCGCGATGTTCGGCCTCGGCCTGTTCTACAGCGAGTGGCTGACCGTGAGCGGGGGCCTCGCGCGTTGACGGCCGCCTTCGCCGCGTCGGGAACGGGGAGGACGGATGTACGCCGGTAAGCGGGTACTGGTCGTGGGCGCCGGGGTCACCGGGCGGTCGGCGGCCGAGGCGCTGCTCGATCTCGGCGCGCTGGTCACGGTCACCGTCACCGACGGCGGCGCGGACCGGTTCACCGGGCTGCCGGCCGGGGTCGAGACCGCCGTCGGGCTGACCGAGCCGCCGCCGGGCACCGACCTGGTGGTCACCAGTCCCGGCATCCCGCCGGCCAACCCGTTGCTGGTGGCCGCCGCGGCGCAGCGCGTCGAGGTGATCGGCGAGGTCGAGCTGGCCTGGCGGGTCGCCGCCGCGCGGCCGGAGCCGGTCACCTGGCTCGCGGTCACCGGCACCGACGGCAAGACCACCACCGTCGGCATGCTCGAGGCGATCCTGCACGCGGCCGGGGTGGACGCGGTGGCCTGCGGGAACGTCGGCCTGCCGGTGATCGACGCGGTGCGCTCCGGGCATCGGGTGCTGGCCGTCGAGCTGTCCAGCTACCAGCTGTACTGGCAGTCCTCGCTGCGCGCGGACGCGGCGGTGGTGCTCAACGTCGCCGACGACCACCTGGAGTGGCACGGCTCGGTCGGGCACTACGTCGAGGCGAAGGGCCGGATCTACCACGGCGCCCGGCTCGCGATCTTCAACGCCGACGACGAGGTCACCACCCGGCTCGCGGCCGGCAACGCCGACCGGGTCGGGTTCACCCTCGCCGAGCCGGCGCCCGGCCAGTACGGCGTGGCCGACGGCTGGCTGGTGCACGGCGACCTGTGGCTGCTGCCCGCCGCCGAGGTCCGCCCGGCCGGCCGGCACAACGTGGCCAACGCGCTCGCCGCCGCGGCGCTGGCCAGGGCCGCCGGCGTGCTGCCGGAGCACATCCGTGCCGGGCTCGCCGCGTTCGTCCCGCCGGCGCACCGGGTCGAGCTGGTCGCGCGGACCGGCGGGGTGGCGTGGATCAACGACTCGAAGGCCACCAACACCCACGCCGCGCTCGGCTCGCTGTGCTCGTTCGACTCGGTGGTGTGGATCGCCGGCGGCCTGCTGCACGGCGCCCCGGTGGACGCGCTGGTCGCCGAGGTGGCGCCGCGGCTGCGCGCGGTCGTGCTGCTCGGCGCCGATCAGGACGCCTTCGCCGCCGCGCTGGCGCGACACGCGCCGGATGTGCCGGTCAAGTGGGTCGGCTCGGGAGACGATGAGCCCATGATCTCGGCGGTGCGGGCGGCGGGCGCGATGGCGGGTCATGGCGATGTGGTACTCCTCGCGCCGGCGGCCAAGTCCCATGACCAGTTCACCAGCTACGCGCACCGGGGCACGGCGTTCACCGAGGCCGTGCTGGCCACGGTGGCGGCCGCCGAGCCCGGGCGCCGAGGATGACCGCGCTCGACCCGACAGGAACCGAGCCCGGCCGGACATCCGAACGCCCGGCACGCACCGGCCGGGTGCACGCCGCCAGGGTCGCGCTGACCGCCTGGCTCGGCCGCCCGCTGGCCTCGTTCCACCTGGTGCTCGCGATCTGCGCGCTGCTCGTGGTGCTCGGGCTGGTGATGGTGCTCTCCGCGTCCTCGGTCATCTCGCTGAACCAGGGCTCCTCGGCCTACACCGTGTTCGGCAAGCAGGTCGCGTTCGTGCTCGTCGGGCTGGTGCTGTTCTGGATCGGGCTGCGGGTGCCGCTGCATCGCATCCGCGCGGCCAGCCCGGCGATGCTGTGGGGCAGCATGCTGATGCTGGTCCTGGTGCTGGTTCCCGGGCTGGGCACCGAGGTCAACGGCACCCGCAGCTGGTTCACCTTCGGCCCGATCGGCTTCCAGCCGGTCGAGGTGGCCAAGGTGGTGCTCGCGCTGTGGGGCGCGCACATCCTGGTGGTCAAGCGGGGCGTGCTGCACCAGTACCGGCACCTGCTGGTGCCCGTGGTGCCGGTCGCGCTGGTGATGTTCGCGCTGATCATGCTGCAGCCCGACCTCGGCGGCACGATCACCCTCGGCGTGGTGCTGATCGCGCTGCTCTGGTTCGCCGGCGCGCAGTTGCGGCTGTTCGGCGCGCTCGCGCTCGGCGCGCTGGCCGGGGTCGCCGTGCTGGCCATCGGTGCCGAGTACCGGCTCTCCAGAGTGCTGGCCTTCCTCAACCCGGACGCCGATCCGGACGGTGCCAACTTCCAGCCGACCCAGGCGCTCTACGCGCTCGCCGACGGCGGGCTGTTCGGCAAGGGGCTCGGGCAGGGGCCGTCGAAGTACGAGTACCTGCCCAACGTGCACAACGACTTCATCTTCGCGCTCATCGGCGAGGAGCTCGGCTTCCTCGGCTGTGCGTTGGTGCTCGGCCTGTTCGCGATGCTCGCGGTGGTCGGCATGCGGGTGGCGACCCGCAACATCGACCCGTGGATCCGGATCGTGGCCGCCACGCTGACCGTGTGGCTGGTGGCGCAGGCGGCGATCAACATCGGGTACGTGGTGAACCTGCTGCCGGTCACCGGCATCACGTTGCCGCTCATCTCCTCCGGCGGCACGTCGGTGGTGATCACGCTGCTGGTGTTCGGCATCCTCGCGAACTGTGCGCGCCATGAACCCGAGTCGGTGGCCGCACTACGCTCTCAGGGGCCTGGCCGGTTCGGCAGGCTGATGCGGCTCCCCGCGCCGGACCCGTACCAGCCGCCAGCCAAACGCCGGCCGGCGCGCATCCCCGCACGTCCGCGTGGCCCCGCCGATCGACGGCGGTATCCGCGCAGTTCCCGAGGAGGAACGTCTTGACCGACCATCCCACTCGCCGTGGGCCCTGCATCGTGGTCGCCGGTGGCGGCACCGCCGGGCACATCGAGCCGGCGCTCGCGCTCGCCGACGCGGTGTTGCGCCTGCGACCAGACGCGCGGGTGGTCGCGCTCGGCACCGAGCGCGGCCTGGAGAAGACGATCATCCCGGCCAGGGGCTACCAGCTGGAGATGATCCCGCCGGTGCCGATGCCGAGGAAGCCGAACGTCGACCTGCTCAAGCTGCCGCTGCGGGTCCGCGCGGCGGTGAAGACCACGCGCGCGGTGCTCGACCGGATCGGCGCGGACGTGGTGGTCGGCTTCGGCGGCTACGTCGCGCTGCCCGCCTACCTCGCCGCCCGCGGCCGCACGCCGATCGTCGTGCACGACTCCAACGCGCGGGTCGGCCTGGCCAACAAGGTCGGCGCCCGGTTCGCCGCCAGGGTCGCGGTCGCGGTGCCGGACTCGGGGCTGCCCAAGGCCGAGGTCATCGGCATCCCGCTGCGGGAGTCGATCATCCGGCTGGACCGGTACGCGCTGCGCGCCCAGGCCCGGCACTACTTCGGCCTGCACCCGCAGGCGCCGACCCTGCTGGTGTTCGGTGGCTCGCAGGGCGCCCGCTCGATCAACGAGGCGGTGTCGGCGTGCGCGCGCCGGTTCGCCGACGCCGGGATCGGCGTGCTGCACGCGCACGGGCCGAAGAACTCGCTGGCCGTGCAGGCCGTGCCCGGCGCGCCGCGCTACGCCGGGGTGCCCTACCTGGACCGGATGGACCTGGCCTACGCGGCGGCCGACGCCGTGCTGTGCCGCAGCGGCGCGATGACCGTCGCCGAGGTGTCCGCGGTCGGCCTGCCGGCGATCTACGTGCCGCTGCCGCACGGCAACGGCGAGCAGGCGCTCAACGCGAAACCGGTGGTCGACGCGGGCGGCGGGCTGCTCGTGCCGGACGCGGAGCTGACCCCGGAGGCCGTGGCCGGCCTGGCGATCCCGCTGCTGCGCGACCGCCAGCGGCTGATCGCGATGAGCAACGCCGCCCAGGGCACCGGCCACCGCGCGGCGGCGGACGTCCTCGCCCGCATGGTGCTGGACTCGGTTCGCAAATGAGCGCGGTACTGGCGCGGGTGCACCTGGTCGGCATCGGCGGGGCCGGGATGAGCGGGATCGCGCGGATCCTGCTCGACCGGGGGCTCGCGGTGTCCGGCTCGGACGCCAAGGAGTCCCCGACGCTGCTCACCCTGCGCGCGCAGGGCGCGGAGATCGCCATCGGCCAGTCGCCGGCGAACCTGGACCTGCTCGGTCCGGACGGGCCGAGTGCGGTCGTGGTGTCCAGCGCGATCAAGGAGGACAACCCGGAACTGGCGGCGGCGCGGGCGCGCGGGCTGACCGTGCTGCACCGCTCCGCCGCGCTGGCCGCGCTGATGGCCGAGCACCGGGTCGCCTGTGTGGCCGGGACGCACGGCAAGACCTCCACCACCTCGATGTTGACCGTGGCGCTGCAGCACTGCCGGCTGGACCCGTCGTTCGCGATCGGCGGGGACCTCAACGACTCCGGGGCCAACGCCCACCACGGGGTCGGCGGCATCTTCGTCGCCGAGGCCGACGAGAGCGACGGCTCGTTCCTCGCCTTCTCGCCGTCGGTCGCGGTGGTCACCAACGTCGAGCCGGACCACCTCGACCACCACGGCACGGCCGAGGCGTACACCGCGGTCTTCGAGTCCTTTGTGGACCGAATCGTGCCGGGTGGGGTGTTGATCGCCTGCGACGACGATCCCGGTTCGGCCGCACTCGCGACCGTCGCGCAGCGGCGGGGCGTGCGGGTGCGCCGTTACGGCCGGGACACCGAGGACGCCACGATGCTCGACTACCGGCCGGCCGACGGCGGCGGGATCGCGCGGATCCGGCTCGACGGCACGGAGTTCGCGGTGCGGGTGGCGGTGCCCGGCGAGCACATGGCGGCCAACGCGCTCGCCGCGCTGGTCGCCGGCCGGGAGCTGGGCGCACCGCTTTCCGGTCTGGTCGAGGGCGTCGCCGGCTTCGGTGGCGTGCGCCGCCGGTTCGAGTTCAAGGGCCGCTCCGGCGACGTGCGGGTCTACGACGACTACGCCCATCACCCGACCGAGGTCGACGCGCAGCTGCGCGCGGCCCGGCCGGCGGCCAACGGCGGCCGGCTGGTGGTGATCTTCCAGCCGCACCTGTACTCGCGGACCAAGCTGTTCGCCACCGAGTTCGGCGCGGCGCTCACGTTGGCCGACCAGGTGATCGTGCTCGACGTGTACGGCGCGCGCGAGCAGCCGGAGCCGGGCGTTACCGGCAAGCTGGTGGCCGACGCGGTGGCGCTGCCGGGGGAGCGGGTGCACTACGAGCCGTCCTTCGACCGGGTGCCGACGCTGGTCGCCGACCTGGTCGAGTCGGGAGACCTGGTGCTCACCATGGGGGCGGGCGACGTGACCATGCTCGGCCCCGAGGTGATCAACGAGTTGGACCGGCGGGTCAAGCTGGCATGACCAGCACCGTCCGGGGCCGGCGGCGGCCAAGCGAGCGGGCGCGGCCGACCCGGCGGCGGTACCTGGCTCGCCGGTGGACGGCGTTGCTGGTGGTGCTCGGCGTGCTCGGGCTCGGCTACCTGATCTGGTTCACCTCGGCGCTCGGCGTGCGGTCGGTGGACGTGACCGGCACCCGGGACCTGTCGCCCGAAGAGGTGCGCGCCGCCGCGGCGATCGAGCCCGGCATGCCGATGGTGCGCCTGGACACCGACGAGGTCCGCCAGCGGGTGGCCGGGCTGGCGCGGGTGTTCGCGGTGGAGGTGTCCCGGTCGTGGCCGAGCACCGTGGAGATCGTGGTGACCGAGCGGGATCCGGTCGCCGTCACCGTGCTCCCCGACGGAGTGCACCTGGTGGACCGGACCGGGCTGGACTACACGACGGTCAGGGACCGGCCGGCCGGGCTGCCGCTGTTGCGGGTCGAGCAGGTGGGTCCGGACGACCCGGCGACCAGGGCGGCGGTCACCGTGCTGCGGGCGATTCCCGAGCAGCTGCGGAAAAAAGTGGTTGAGGTGTCCGCGGCGACGGCGGGTAGTGTGCAGCTCGTGCTGGGGGACAAGAGAGTGGTCAAGTGGGGCAACGCCGAGGACAACGAACGCAAGGCGGCGGTGCTCGCGCCGCTGCTCACCCGGCCGGGCCGGACCTACGATGTCGTGACCCCCGAGTTCCCGACCGTGTCCTGACCAGGCCGTCATGACCAGGACCGAACCGCCAACGACCGGGGGCGAGCGGGACCAGCTCACCGGTTTCCTCGACTACCTGCGGGCCACCGTGGTGCTCAAGGCCGGCGGGCTGACCGACGACCAGGCCCGGCGCCCGTTGCTCGAGTCCTCACCGCTGACCACTGTCGCCGGCGTGGTCGCCCACCTGGTCTACGTCGAACAGGCCTGGTTCTGCCGCACGCTCGACGGTCAGCCGGACGAGTGGGCGGCCAGGTTCGCGGTCGACCCCGACGCCGAGTTCCGCGTCGGCCACGAGATCGCGCTGACCGAGGTGATCGCGCGCTACGAACGCCAGTGCGCGATCAGCCGCGAGATCGCCGCCGCGATGGCGCTGTCCGACGAGGGCACCCACCGCACCGGCCAGGTCAACCTCCGCTGGGTGCTGATCCACATGATCGAGGAGACCGCGCGCCACGCCGGCCACCTCGACCTACTCCGAGAATCCCTCGACGGCTCCACCGGCGAGTAACCTCGCGAGTCCAACGCTCCCGACGCGCGAGTCCAACGCTCGTGACACGACAATCGGGTGGTGTGGCGCGATTGGACGCACAACACCGCAACCGTTCGGCGTGGCGGCTGGAATCGGGGTCCGTCGATGCATACCGTCCTGTATTCGACGTCAGGGCTTGACATAACTCTAAGTCTCTTGTTGAGGTTCAGGGTTCTGGTTGACCCGCGACGGGTCGGGGTATGTAAGGCGGCAACACGAGCTTGATCAGGAAGGCGGATCCGATGACGCCCCCGCACAACTACCTGGCGGTGATCAAAGTCGTCGGCATCGGCGGCGGTGGGGTCAACGCCGTCAACCGCATGATCGAGGTCGGGCTGAAGGGCGTCGAGTTCATCGCGGTGAACACCGACGCACAGGCACTGCTGATGTCCGATGCCGACGTCAAACTCGACATCGGCCGCGAACTCACCCGGGGTCTCGGCGCTGGCGCCAACCCCGAGGTCGGCCACAAGGCCGCCGAGGACCACCGCGAGGAGATCGAGGAAGTCCTCAAGGGCGCCGACATGGTCTTCGTCACCGCCGGCGAGGGCGGTGGCACCGGCACCGGTGGCGCGCCGGTCGTCGCCTCCATCGCGCGCAAGCTGGGCGCGCTGACCATCGGCGTGGTCACCCGGCCGTTCGCCTTCGAGGGCAAGCGGCGGGCCAAGCAGGCCGAGGACGGCATCACCGAGCTGCGCAACGAGTGCGACACGCTGATCGTCATCCCGAACGACCGGCTGCTCCAGCTCGGCGACGTCGGCGTCTCGCTGATGGACGCCTTCCGCTCCGCCGACGAGGTGCTGCTGTCCGGTGTCCAGGGCATCACCGACCTGATCACCACCCCGGGGCTGATCAACCTGGACTTCGCCGACGTGAAGAGCGTCATGTCGGGCGCGGGCAGCGCGCTGATGGGCATCGGCTCCGCGCGCGGCGAGGGCCGGGCCGTGCAGGCGGCGCAGAAGGCGATCAACTCGCCCCTGCTCGAGGCCTCGATGGACGGCGCGCACGGCGTCCTGCTGGCCATCGCCGGTGGCTCGGATCTCGGGTTGTTCGAGATCAACGAGTCCGCGTCGCTCGTGCAGGAGTCCGCCCACCCCGAGGCCAACATCATCTTCGGTACGGTCATCGACGACTCCCTCGGCGACGAGGTCCGGGTGACCGTGATCGCCGCCGGGTTCGACAGCGGGACCCCGACCCACAAGAAGCTCGACCCGACCATGGTCAGCTCGCGCACCCCGGTGGCCACCGCGCAGTCCGGGCAGATGGCGCCGCCACCGCCCGCCGCGCAACCGCCGCCGGAGCCGGCGCCCGCGCCCGAACCACAGCCCGCGCAGACCTTCACCGCGCAGCAGCCCTATCAGCAGGAGGCTCCGGTTTCCCAGGAGCAGATCGCGCCGACGCCGCGGCAGGCGGTCGGCGGCTACCCGGCGGGTAACCCGATGGGGGCCAACCCCATGGGCGGCACCGTGCCGCCATCGGCCGCGCCGCGCCGGCCCACTCCCGGCGCCACCAGCGGCAGCCTGCCCGCCCGACCCGTCCCGGTGGCCGACGATCCCGACGACGAAGTGGATGTTCCGCCCTTCATGCGCCGGTAGCCTCACCCCGTGAGTGAGCCTGCCAACGGATCAACCGTCCGCATCAGACGGGTCGTGACCACCCGCGCCGGCGGACGGTCGACGTCGCCGTACGACACCTTCAACCTCGGCACCGGAGTCGGCGACGACCCGGCCGCGGTGACCGCCAACCGGCACCGCCTGGCCGACGACCTCGGTCTCGGCCGTGACCGCCTGGTCTGGATGGAACAGGTGCACGGCCGCAACGCCGAGGTGGTCACCGGTCCGGTGCCGGCCGCGCTCGAGGCCACCGACGCGCTGGTGACCGCCGAGCCAGGTCTCGCGCTGGTCGCCCTGTGCGCCGACTGTGTCCCGGTGCTGCTCGCCGACCCCGAGGCCGGGGTCGTCGGCGCGGCCCACGCCGGCCGGGTCGGCGCCCGGGTCGGCGTGCTGCCGGCCGCGCTCGCCGCGATGGTGCGGGCGGGTGCCGCGGTCGAGCGGATCGAGGTGCTGCTCGGCCCGTCGGCCTGCGGCGAGTGCTACGAGGTGCCGGCCGCCATGCAGCGCGATGTCGAGACCCATCTGCCGGGCAGCGCCTCCAGGACCAGGACCGGGACGCCGGGCCTCGACCTGCGCGCCGGGCTGTGGCGCCAACTCGCGGACGCGGGCGTGGCCAAGATCGGCGTCGATCCGCGATGCACGGTCGAGGACAAGACACTGTTCAGTCACCGCAGGGAAGGGACCACTGGGCGATTGGCCGCGCTCACCTGGCTCGAGCGGACCGACGAGGCATGACCGAGAGCAGACAAGCCGAGCTCGCCGCCGCGTTAGCCGAGGTCCGCGCCCGGATCGCGGCCGCGTGCCGGTCCGCCGGCCGGTCGCCGGCCGACGTTCGGTTACTCGCGGTGACCAAAAAGTTCCCGGCGACCGACGCCGCCCTGCTGGCCGATCTCGGCCTGGTCGACCTCGCCGAGAACCGGGAGCAGGAGGCCGTCGTGAAGGCGGCTGAACTGCGTGAACTCCGCCCGGGGACACCCGTTCGCTGGCACATGGTCGGCCGCCTGCAGCGGAACAAGGCGCGCTCGGTCGTGCGCTGGGCCGATGAGGTCCAGTCGGTCGACTCCGCGCGCCTGGCCGAGGCGCTCGCCCGTGCCGTCGGCAACGCCATCGCGGCTGGTGAGCGCGCCGGCCGGCTCGACGTGCTGGTGCAGGCGAGCATCGACGGCGACCTGGCGCGCGGCGGCCACCCGCTCGACACGCTCGACACGCTGGCCGCCGAGATAGCTCGATGGAGTGAACTACGGCTGCGCGGAATCATGGCCGTGGCACCGCTTTCGCTGACTCCCGACGAGGCCTTCGCGCGCCTCGCGGCGGCGGCGGAACGGCTGCGTGAAGATCATCCGGAGGCCACCGAACTCTCCGCCGGAATGACGAATGATCTCGAAGTCGCGATCACTCACGGTTCCACCTGCGTGCGTGTCGGAACCGCGCTGCTCGGTACCCGGGGGCTAGCCTCGCCCTAACACGTTCGGGAGCCGTGAGGTAATCGAGGGCAGGGGTATGGGCACGCTGCAGAAGCTGAAGGCCTATTTCGGGATGGTCCCCGCCGACGAGTACGACGGCTACGACCTGGATGACCTCGACGATGGTGCCATGGACTACCGCGGGGGCTATCGGCGGGCGGACTATCCGGCCGACGACGAGGACTACGACACGTACCCGGATGACCGCCGTGTCCCGGCACGGCGCGGCCACCGGGGTGAAATGAGCGACGAGCGGTTCGATGAGCGGTTGGACTCTGAGGTGAACGGAAGAGCCGAGTTTCCGAAGCGTCCGGCCGCCAGGCCCCGTCCGACCTGGTCGGAAACGCCAGTCCATGGCGCGCTCGCGGTCGAGCCGAACCGCGCGCCGTCGCCGCGTCCACGGCCGGAACCGGCCGCCCAACCGTCGTCGAGCGGATACCCCATGGGCCGGATCGTCACCCTGCACCCGACCAGTTTCGCCGAGGCCCGAACCATCGGCGAGCACTACCGGGAGGGCACCCCGGTGATCATCAACCTGACCGAGATGGCCGACGCGGACGCCAAGCGGCTGGTCGACTTCTCGGCCGGGCTGGTGTTCGCGCTGCGCGGGGCGATGGACAAGGTCACGAACAAGGTGTTCTTGATCTCACCGCCCAATCTGGACCCCACCGCGGAGGACAAGAGGAGGATTGCCGAGGGCGGGTTACTCAACCGAAGCTGAGTGATGGCAGAGTTGACAACGTGGATCCCGTGCGGCTTGTCTTGTATTGGGTACTGTTCGTCTTCTGGCTGTTCCTGACCGCGCGTGTCGTGGTGGAGCTCGTCCGTGCGTTCGCGAGGGAGTGGCGCCCGGCTGGCGGGGTTGCGGTAACACTGGAGACCATCTACACAGTGACCGATCCCCCGGTTCGTCTAGTCCGTCGGTTGATCCCGATGGTGCGGATCGGGGGTGTAGGGCTGGACCTATCGATTATGGTGCTGCTGTTGGTCGTGTTCATACTGATGCGACTGGCCTATCCCGGGTGATGGGGACCGCCTGGGTGTACCGCAGCCGATGAGTGCGTGAGGTGATCAGATGTCGTTGACCCCCGCTGACGTGCATAACGTCGCGTTCAGCAAGCCTCCCATTGGCAAGCGGGGCTACAACGAGGACGAGGTGGACGCTTTCCTTGACCTGGTCGAGGTTGAGCTTTCCCGCCTGCTTGAGGAGAACAACGACCTGCGTGCGCAGGTCGAGCAGCTCGACCAGCAACTCGAGACGGCCCGTGCCGACCTCGAGGACGCGAGTCGCAACGCCGCCTCCGCACCAGCGCCGGAGCCGCGCAGGCTGACTCCGGTGCCGCCGCCGAGCGCGCTCGAGCAGACCTCGCCCGGCCAGTCGGGTGGCGACCACCACGTGCAGGCCGCGAAGGTGCTCGGGTTGGCCCAGGAGATGGCCGACCGGCTCACCGGCGAGGCGAAGGCCGAGTCCGACGGGATGCTGTCGGAGGCGCGGACGAAGTCCGAGCAACTGTTGTCCGAGGCACGCGCCAAGTCGGACACCATGGTCAACGAGGCCAGGACCCGGGCCGAGACGATGCTCAACGACGCCCGCACCCGTGCGGAGTCGCTCGAGCGCCAGGCCCGCGACAAGGCGACCGCACTGGAACGCGACGCACAGCGCCAGCACACCGAGGTACTCGGCCAGGTGCAGACCGAGCGGACCGCACTCGAGAAGAAGATCGACGAGCTGCGCACGTTCGAACGCGAGTACCGCACCAGGTTGAAGATGCTGCTCGAGTCCAGTCTCCGCGAGCTCGGCGACCGAGGCCCGGCCGCTCCGTCCAACCCGTCGGAAGGCGGCAGGTCGGGCAGTCAGCAGGGCTATGCGTTCGGTCCTCGTGCCGCCGAGGCCGGCTGACCTGTCCGCGTCCGACAACTTTAGGTATCCGTGCTGTACATCGTCCTGGCCCTGGTGCTGGGTGCGTTCGGCCTCCTGATCGCCGCACTCACCACCGCCAACACGATCTGGGCGTGGATCTCGGTGTCGATCAGTGTGGTCGCGGCCGCACTGCTGATCGCCGACTGGGTCAGCGCCCGGCGTAAGCCGAGCACGACCCGTGCGCCCGCGGTGGCCGCAACGACGCGAGCCGCCGCACCGCTCACCGAGTCCATCGCGCCGGCCGCGGCGGCGGCCACCACGCCGTCCACCGCATCGTCCACCGCGTTCAACGAACCGGTCCGGGACGTGGACGTCGAGCCGATCTTCGAGCCAGAGCCGGAGCGTGCGCCGGATCGTGCTCCGGAGCCCGAGCGGCTGGTCGAGCAGACCGTGCGGCAGGCGCCGGTCGCGGCGCCACCCCCGCCTCCTGAGGATCCGGCGGAGGAGCCGACCGACGCCGCGGACCTGTTGGTGGTCTCGGAGCTGACGGTCGAGGTGAAGGTGGTGGACGAACACCCCCGGTACCACCTCGGCACCTGCGGTTGGCTGGCCGACAGGCCGACCCTGCCGTTGCCGGTCAACGAGGCCCGCCAACTCGGCTTCACCCCGTGCGCGTACTGCGGACCGGACGCCGTGCTGGCCGCCCGGCACCGGGCCGCCCGCTAGCGAACTCGGTTGCCGGGGTGGTTACCCTGTGGTTAGCGGCGTTGATCCGGCCATCACCGGGGAGCTTCCGGAAGAACGGGTGCTGACCAGGCACCCCACTAGACCCGGACGGGACGGCCCGTGACAGCCGGCGAATGAGCGGCCATCGCAGTTCACGGTGGCAAGCGGGGTGGTACCGCGGCGTGAGTCGTCCCCGTGTGGCAGCAGTGCACACACCGGAACGATCTACCGCGAGGAACCGATGGCATACCCCAAGGCGCAGCTTGGTGGCGGCGAGGACGTCGCGTCCCAGCCGTCCTTCCCGACGCTCGAGCTGGCCGTGCTCGACTACTGGGACACCGACCGCACGTTCACCGCGTCCGTCGACGCCCGCCCGGCGGGCACGCACGGGGACAACGAGTTCGTCTTCTACGACGGCCCGCCCTTCGCCAACGGCCTGCCGCACTACGGGCACCTGCTGACCGGCTACGTCAAGGACGTGGTGCCCCGCTACCAGACCATGCGCGGCAAGCACGTCGAGCGCCGGTTCGGCTGGGACTGTCACGGGCTGCCGGCCGAGTTCGAGGCCGAGCAGCAGCTCGGCATCAAGACCAAGGACGAGATCGAGGAGCTCGGCGTCGCCGCGTTCAACGACGCCTGCCGCACCTCGGTCCTGCGCTACACCGACCAGTGGCGCGACTACGTGACCCGCCAGGCCCGCTGGGTCGACTTCGACAACGACTACAAGACGCTTGACCTGGACTTCATGGAAAGCGTCATGTGGGCGTTCAAGTCCCTGTGGGACAAGGGCCTGATCTACGAGGGCTACCGGGTCCTGTGGTACTGCTGGCGGTGCGGCACTCCGCTGTCCAACACCGAGACCCGGATGGACGACACCTACCGCGACCGGCAGGACCCGGCGGTGACCGTCGGCCTGCGGCTGGAGACCGGTGAGCTGGCGCTGGTGTGGACCACGACCCCGTGGACGCTGCCGTCCAACCTCGCGGCCGCCGTGCACCCCGACGTCGACTACGTGACCGTCGAGCACGACGGCGAGCGGTACGTGCTGGCCGAGGCCAGGGTCGCCGCCTACGCCAGGGAGCTCGGGGAGAACCCGCCGGTGGTGGCCAGGTTCACCGGCGCGGAGCTGCTCGGCCGCCGCTACACCCCGCCGTTCGACTTCTTCGCCGGCACCGAGAACGCCCATCAGGTGCTCGCCGCCGACTACGTGACCACCGAGGACGGCACCGGCATCGTGCACATCGCGCCGGCCTACGGTGAGGAGGACAAGGTCGTCACCGACGCGGCCGGGATCACCCCGGTCACGCCGGTCGACGCCGCGGGGCTGTTCGACGCGACCGTGCCGCCGTACCAGGGCATGCACGTGTTCGACGCCAACGGGCCGATCATCCGCGACCTGCGGGCCGCCGGCCTGCTGCTGCGGCACGAGACCTACGACCACCCCTACCCGCACTGCTGGCGCTGCAACGAGCCGCTGATCCAGCGCGCGGTGTCCTCGTGGTTCGTCGCGGTGACCAAGTTCCGCGACCGGATGGTCGAGCTGAACCAGGAGATCAACTGGGTCCCCGGGCACGTGCGGGACGGCCAGTTCGGCAAGTGGCTGGAGAACGCGCGCGACTGGTCGATCTCCCGCAACCGGTACTGGGGCTCGCCGATCCCGGTGTGGGTGTCCGACGATCCGGCCTATCCCCGGGTCGACGTGTACGGCTCGCTCGACGACCTGGCCCGCGACTTCGGCGTGCGGCCGACCGACCTGCACCGCCCGCACGTCGACGAGCTGACCAGGCCCAACCCGGACGACCCGACGGGCAACTCGACCATGCGGCGGGTGCCGGAGGTGCTCGACTGCTGGTTCGAGTCCGGCTCGATGCCCTATGCCCAGGTGCATTACCCGTTCGAGAACCGCGAGTGGTTCGAGCACCACTACCCCGGCGACTTCATCGTCGAGTACAACGGCCAGACCAGGGGCTGGTTCTACACCATGCACGTGCTGGCCACCGCGCTGTTCGACCGGCCGGCGTTCCGCAACTGCGTGGCCCACGGCATCGTGCTCGGCGACGACGGGCAGAAGATGTCCAAGTCGCGCAAGAACTACCCGGACGTCAACGAGGTCTTCAGCCGCGACGGCTCGGACGCGATGCGCTGGTTCCTGATGGCCTCGCCGATCCTGCGCGGCGGCGACCTGGTGGTGACCGAGCGCGGCATCCGCGACGCCGTGCGCCAGGCGGTGCTGCCGCTGTGGAACTGCTGGTACTTCCTCGCGCTGTACGCCAACGCGGAGGGCGTCACCGGCACCTGGCGGACCGACTCCCGGCACGTGCTCGACCAGTACGTGCTGGCCAAGACCCACTCGCTGGTGGTGGCGACCACCGAGGCACTCGACCGCTACGACCTGTCCGGCGCCTGCGCCGGGGTGCGGGACTACCTGGAGGCGCTGACCAACTGGTACGTCCGCCGCTCCCGGGACCGGTTCTGGACCGGCGACCAGGACGCGATCGACACCCTGCACACCGTGCTCGAGGTGGTGTCGCGGCTGACCGCGCCGCTGCTGCCGCTGACCACCGAGGCCGTGTGGCGGGGGCTGACCGGCGAGCGCTCGGTGCACCTCGCCGACTGGCCGGCGGCCGACGCGCTGCCGGCCGACGACGGCCTGGTGACCGCGATGGACCGGGTCCGGCAGGTCTGCTCGGCCGCGCTGGCGCTGCGCAAGGCCAACCGTTTGCGGGTGCGGCTGCCGCTGGCGTCGCTGACCGTGGCGGCCGCCGACGCCGAGGTGCTCGAGCCGTTCACCGCGCTGATCGCCGAGGAGGTGAACGTCAAGCAGGTGACGCTGACCACGGACGTGGCCGCGCACGGGCACTTCGAACTGGTGGTGAACGCGCGCGCCTGCGGCCCCCGGCTCGGCGGGGACACCCAGAAGGTGATCCGCGCGGTCAAGGCGGGGGAGTGGACCACCTCGGGCGACACCGTGGTGGCCGCCGGGATCGAGCTGCTGGCCGGGGAGTACCAGCGCAGGCTGGTGGCCGCGGCCGGCGGGGCGACCGCGGAGCTGCCCGGCGGTTCGGGCATCGTCGTGCTCGACCCGACCCTGACCCCGGAGCTGGAGGCCGAGGGCGTGGCGCGGGACCTGGTGCGGGTCGTGCAGCAGGCTCGGCGCGAGGCCGGCCTGGATGTGGCCGACCGGATCGCGCTGACCGTGCAGGCCCCGGAGGGGGTCACCGCGGCGGCCAGGGCGCACGAGCCGTTCATCGCGCGCGAGACGCTCGCCGAGTCGGTCACCTACGAGGCGGTCGCCGCCGTGGCCACCACCGAGGGCTTCACCGGCTCGGTCGGCGACGGCATCGCGGTGACGGTCATGGTCGTGAAGGCATGAGACACCTGCGGTCAACCGGGGAGGCTGGCCGATGACCGTGACCGGGGTGTCCGCGACGCTGGTGGCCCACGAGGTGGCCGAGGAGCGGCGGCGGGCCGGGTTGCCGGTGCTGCCGCTGTCGTTCGGGCAGGCCGGGGTGCCGGTGCACCCGCTGCTGGTCGAGGCGCTCACCGGGGCCGCGGGCCGCAACGACTACGGCCCGGTGGCCGGCGATCCCGCGCTGCGGGACGCGGCCGCCGGCTGGTGGTCCCGGCGCGGGGTGCCGACCGAGGCCGGCCAGGTGGTGTGCGGGCCGGGGAGCAAGGCGCTGCTGTACGCGACGCTGCTCGCCGTCGGCGGCGACGTGGTGCTGCCGCGGCCGAGCTGGGTGTCCTACGCCCCGCAGGTCCGGCTCACCGGCGGCGCGGCGGTGCACGTGCCGACCAGGCCGGGGGAGGGCGGGGTGCCCGATCCCGACCTGCTGGCCGAGGCGGTGCGCGCGGCGCAGCGGCCGGTGCGGGCGGTGGTGCTGACGTTGCCGGACAACCCGACGGGCCGGCTGGCCGGGCCGGAGACCGTGCGCGCGGTGTGCGCGGTGGCCCGCGAGCACGACCTCACGATCGTGTCCGACGAGATCTACCGGGACCTGGTCTACCCCGGGACCACCGTGCTGAGCCCGGCCGAGGTCGCGCCGGAGCGCACGGTGGTCACCACCGGGTTGAGCAAGAACCTGGCGCTGGGCGGCTGGCGTCTCGGGGTGGCGAGGTTCCCCGACGGGCCGTTGCGCGCGGCGGTGCTGACGGTGGCCAGCGAGCTGTGGTCCTGCCCGGCGCGTCCGGTGGAGGCCGCCGCCGCGCTCGCCTTCGCCGAGCCGCCGGCCATCAAGTCCTATGTGGACAACGCGCGGGCGGTGTACCGACGGATCACCACGGCGGTGGCCGAGCGGTTCGCCGACGCCGGGGCCGAGGTCGCGGCGCCACAGGCGGCGTTCTACTGCTATCCGGACCTGTCGCCGCTGCTGTCCGGGGTGACGGCCTGGGAGGTCGCCGACCGGCTGCTCGCCGACCACGGGGTGGCGCTGCTGCCCGGGGTCGAGTTCGGTGAGCCGGCGTCCTCGCTGTCCTTCCGGGTGGCGACCGGCCAGCTGACCGGCCGGACCGACGACCAGCGCCGGGCCGTCCTGGCGGCCGACGATCCGCTCACCCTGCCCTGGGTGGCCGCCGCGTTGGACCACCTCACCTCGGCACTGGCCACGCTCTCCCGGTGATCCGCTTCGCCGTGCGGGTCAAGCCGGGCGCCCGCCGCACCTCGGTCGGCGGGCGCTGGCCCGCGCCCGCCGGCGACGCGCTGATCGTCGCGGTCGCCGCCCCGGCCGTCGACGGCAAGGCCAACGAGGCCGTCCGCCGAGCGCTGGCCACCGCGTTCGGCATCCGCCGCCAGGACGTCACGATCGTCACCGGCGACCGCGCCCGCGACAAGATCATCGAACTCACCGCCCCCGAAGCCCCCACCCGCCTGGCCGCCCTCCTCGGCTGACCACCCGCGGATGCCCTGAATGCCTCATTCGGGACGTTCAACGTCCCGAATGAGGCATTCAGGGCGTTGCTCGCGGTCAGGCTCCCAGGGTCCAGACGGCGGCGGCGATGGCGTCGGAGTTGCGGTCAAGGGCGGTCTCGTCGATGTTGGCGGTCGTGTCGCACGCGGAGTGGTAGCAGGGGTCGAACGCCTCGCCCGCGGTGCCGCCCCACTTCTGCGCCTGCTCCGGGGTCTTGGTGTCCTCCGCGCCGGTGAACACCCCACCGGTCGGGATGCCGGCCTCGGCGAACGCCGCGTGGTCGGAGCGGCCGCCGATGGCCACCGGCTCGGTCGGCACGCCCGCCGCCGCGTAGTGGCCGTTGAGCATCTCCTCGAACGCCGCCGAGCCATCGGGCTGACCGTCCGACGAGTAGACGAAGTAGCCCGCGTTCGGCGAGCCGACCATGTCGAAGTTCAGGTATCCGGAGATCTTCGCGACCTCCTCGGCCGGCAGGCTCTGCACGTAGTGCGTCGAGCCAACCAGCCCGAGCTCCTCGGCACCCCACCACGCGAACCGCAGGTGCTTGGTCGGCTGGAGGTTCTGCTCGGCGGCGGTCAGCGCGACCTCCAACAGGGCCGCCGAGCCGGAGCCGTTGTCGTTGATCCCCGGCCCGGACCGCACGCTGTCGGCGTGCCCGCCCACCATCAGCACCGCGTTCTCGTCCCCGCCCGGCCAGTCGGCGATCAGGTTGTACCCGGTGCCGCCCGCGTCGAACTCCTGCAGCGTGGTGACGAACCCGGCGGCGTCCAGCTTGGCCCGCAGGTACTCCAGCCCGGCCAGGTACCCCGGCTGCCCGTGCGCCCGGTTGCCGCCGTTGGCCTCCGCGATCTGTTGCAGCTGGGCCAGATGCGCCTGCACGTCGGCCACCGGGATGTCCGGCGCCGCGGCGAACCGCTCGGTGGCGAACGTCGGGGCTGACGGCTCGCTCGCCTCCGTCGGCGTGGTCGCCGCGCACGCCGCGCCGAGGGTGACCGCGGTGATGCCGAGCGCGGCGAGCGAGCGGATGAGCCTCATGGTCGTCCCTCCGGGGAGTTGCCGATCTCTCGTCAGCGTGTCAACGGTGTGTTTCGCACGCTAGGTTCATTCGTCGGAAAGTTCATCTCGAGTCCCGTCAGGGGAGGTGTGTGTGGCTACCGACCTCGCCCTCGTGCTCGGGGTGGTAGCCGCCGTGCTGCTGGTGGCGGTGCTCGCGGTGCGGGTCTCGGTGCGGCTCGGGTTCCCGTCCCTGCTGCTGTTCCTCGCCATCGGCATGCTGCTCGGCGAGGGCGGCGTCGGCATCGAGTTCGAGAACGCGGAGCTCACCGAGTCGCTCGGGTTGGCCGCGTTGGTGCTGATCCTCACCGAGGGCGGGCTGACGACCCGCTGGCCACAGGTGAAGACCTCACTGTGGCCGGGGATCGTGCTGTCCACCCTGGCCGTCGGGGTGAGCATCGTGGTCACCGGCGTCGCGCTGCACCTGCTGCTCGGCCTCGACTGGCGGATGGCGTTGCTGTGGGGCGCGGTGCTCGCGCCGACCGACGCCGCCGCGGTGTTCAGCGTGCTGCGCAACGTCTCGGTGAGCCGGCGGCTGGTCGGCGCGCTCGAGCTGGAGTCCGGGATGAACGACGCCGCCGCCTACATCGCGGTGGTGCTGCTGGCCTCCGGCGGGGTGGTCACCTGGGACCTGCCGCTGCTGGTGATCTACGAGCTGGTCGTCGGCGCGCTCATCGGCGTCGGGCTCGGCTGGGTCGCGGCGCTCGCGTTGCGCCGCGCGGCGCTGCCGGCCACCGGTCTGTACCCACTCGCGGCGGTCGCGGTGTCGGTGCTCGCGTTCGCCGGCGGGTCGGCGATCCACGCCTCGGGACTGTTGGCGGCCTACGTCTCCGCGCTGGTGCTCGGCAACTCGCGGCTGCCCCACCGCAGCGACACGGTCTCCTTCGCCGAAGGGCTGGGCATCCTGTCCCAGATCGGCCTGTTCGTGTTGCTCGGGCTGTTCATGTCACCCGACCGGGTGCTGCACGCGGTCGTGCCGGGGTTGGTCGCCGGCGCGGTGGTGACGTTGGTCGCCCGGCCGATCTCGGTGAGCCTGTCGGTGGCGGGGTTCCGGATGCCCTGGCGAGAACAGGTGTTCCTGTCGTGGGCCGGGCTGCGTGGCGCGGTGCCGATCGTGCTCGCGATGATCCCGCTTACCGAGGGGATGCCCGGCGCCCAACAACTGGTCGACGCGGTGTTCGTGCTGGTCATCGTGCTCACCCTGGTCCAGGGCAGCACGTTGCAGCTGCTCGCCAAGTTCCTCGGGCTCGGTGGTGGCGCGCATTCCATGGAGGTCTCCGTGGACGCCGCGCCGCTCGACGAGCTCGGCGCGGTGCTGTTGCAGGTGCGGATCCCGTCAGGGTCCAAGCTGCACGGTGTGTACCTGAGCGAGCTGCGGCTGCCGGAGGGCGCGACGGTCAGCCTGCTGGTCCGCGCCGGCGTCGGCCACACGCCGGACTCGACCACGCGGTTGCAGGAGGAGGACCAGCTGCTGGTGGTGGCCACCGAGCAGGTCAGGTCGCGCACCGAGCACCGGATCCGCGCGGTCGACCGGGCAGGCCGGTTCGCCAAGTGGAAGGGCGAGACCGGCGAGGAGCAGTAGCGTCAGTCGGTCAGCTGGTCGATCAGGCGCATCTTGTTCGTCGCGTCCAGCGCGGCCACCTTGTAGGACTCGGCCAGGGTCGGGTAGTTGAACACGGTGTCCACCAGGTAGTCCACCGTGCCGCCGAGGCCCATCACCGCCTGTCCGATGTGGACCAGCTCGGTGGCGTTGGTGCCGAAGACGTGCACCCCGAGCAGCGACCGGTCCACTGGGGACACCAGCAGTTTCAACACGCCGTAGGAGTCGCCGATGATCTGGCCCCGTGCCAGCTCGCGGTAGCGGGAGACGCCGACCTCGAACGGGATGCGCTTCTCGGTCAGCTCGTCCTCGGTGCGGCCGATGTAGCTGATCTCGGGGATGGTGTAGATGCCGATCGGCTGCAGCTCGTGCATGGGGTGGGCCGGTTCGCCGCACGCGTGGTGGGCGGCCAGGCGGCCCTGCTCCATCGAGGTCGCGGCCAGCGCGGGGAAGCCGATCACGTCGCCGACCGCGTAGATGTTGTCCACCGGCGTGCGGAACTCGGCGTCCACCTCGATGCGGCCGCGCTTGTCCGCCTGCAGGCCGGCGGCCGGCAGGTCGAGGTGCTCGGTCATGCCCTGGCGGCCGGCCGAGTACATCACCATGTCGGCGGGGATCTTCTTGCCGCTCTCCAGGATGGTGACCGTGCCCTTGGCGTAGCGCTCGACGGCGGTGACCGTCTCACCGAACCGGAAGGTGACCGCGAGGTCGCGCAGCTGGTACTTGAGCGCCTCGACGACCTCGGTGTCGCAGAAGTCGAGCATCCGCATCCGCTGCTCGATCACCGTGACCTTGGTGCCCAGCGCGGCGAACATCGACGCGTACTCGATGCCGATCACCCCGGCGCCGACGACGATCATCGAGCGCGGGATCCGGTCGAGCCCGAGAATGCCGTCGGAGTCGATGATCGTCTGCTCGTCGAAGTCCACTGTGGACGGTCGGGCGGGGGTGGTGCCGGTGGCGATCACGATCTTGGTGGCGGTGACCGAGCGTTCCTGCCCGGTGCCGTCGGTGACCTGCACGGTGTTGCGGTCGAGGAACCGGCCCATGCCGGGCAGCACGTCGATGCCGTTGCGGGCCAGCTGCGCGCGGATCACGTCGACCTCGCGGCCGACCACGTGGCTCGTGCGGGCGGTCAGGTCGGCGATGGTGATCTCGTCCTTGACCCGGTAGCTCTGCCCGTACAGGTCGCGCTGGGACATGCCGGTCAGGTAGAGGACGGCCTCACGCAGGGTCTTGGACGGGATGGTGCCGGTGTTGATGCACACGCCGCCGATCATGTTGCGGCGCTCGACCAGCCCGACGTTGGCGCCGAGCTTGGCGGCCGCGATGGCCGCCTTCTGCCCGCCGGGACCCGAGCCGAGCACCAGCAGGTCGTAGTCGCTCGCAAGCTCACTCATGCCGTCAGTCTGGCAATGCTCGAGGACGGTCGGCTACTCTGGTCCCTCGAAGGTCATGAGTGTCAGCGCGAAGCCCCGGCTTGCTGACCGGCAACCCTCCAACCGCGGTGGGGTGCCCCGGGTGAGGACCTGGCCCTCCGCGCGGTGCGGGCGGGCAAGCGCGGGTCCCCGTGGGCGGGGTCCCCGACCCGGGAGTGAACTCCGATGACCCTCGCCATTCCGCACGCTCGACCGGTCCTCGACGCGGTGCCGCCGGTGGCCGGCGCCCAGCTCACGGTGCCGCTGGTCGACGGGCGCGCGGTGCCCTACGCGAACCTCGACCACGCGGCCAGCGCGCCGTGCCTGCTGGCCGTGCGGGACGCGGTCGACGAGCTGCTGCCCTGGTACGCGAGCGTGCACCGGGGCGCCGGGTTCGCCTCGCAGGTGTCGACCAGGGTCTACGAGCAGGCCCGCGAGGTGGTGCGCTCGTTCGTCAGGGCGCGTGGCACGGACTCGGTGGTGTTCACCCGCAACACGACGGATGCGATGAACCTGCTGGCCAGGACGTTGCCACGGGGCACGTCGGTGGTGGTGTTCGACACCGATCACCACGCGGCGCTGCTGCCGTGGCGCGGCCGGCTGGTGCGCCGGATCTCGTCGGTGGCCGCGCTGGGGGAGGCGTTGCGGTCGTGTCCGACCGGGCCGAGGCTGGTGGTGGTGACCGGGGCGTCGAACGTGACCGGTGAGCTGTGGCCGGTGTCCTCGGTGGTCGCGACCGCGCGCGAGCACGGTGCTCGGGTGGTGCTCGACGCCGCGCAGCTCGCGCCGCACCGCCCGGTGGACGTGCGCGCGCTGGACGTGGACTACGTGGTGCTCTCCGGCCACAAGCTGTACGCGCCGTTCGGCGTCGGTGCCCTGGTCGGCCGCGCGGACTGGCTGCGGGCGGCGGCCCCGTACCTGGCCGGCGGCGGCGCGTCCAGCCTGGTCGCCGACGACCTGTCGGTGTCCTGGTCGGCCGGGGTGGAGCGGCACGAGGCCGGCACGCCCAACGTGGTCGGCGCGCACGCGCTCGCGGTGGCGTGCCGGACGATCCAGTCATGGGGCTGGGAGTCGATCATCGGCCATGAGCGGGCGTTGCTCGACCGGTTGCGTGCCGGGCTCGCCGGAGTGCCCGGCCTGCGGGAGCTGAGCCTGTTCGACGCGGACCGGGTGGCGGTGGTCAGCTTCGCGGTCGATGGCCACGACCCCGGGCTGCTGGCCGCGGCGCTGTCGGCCGAGTACGGCATCGGGGTCCGCGACGGGGCGTTCTGCGCGCATGTGGCGACGCGACGGCTGCTGGCGGGGGCCGGTGTGCCGGGCGGGCGGGCGTTACGGGCGAGCCTGGGGCTCGGCAGCACGGTCGAGCACGTCGACCGGGTGGTGTCGGCGCTGCACACCCTGGTCGCCGACGGCCCCGCCTGGGACTACGCGCTGGCCGACGGCCGCTGGACGCCGACCCCCGACCCGCGCGGCCTGCCCGCGTTCCTGGCTGGTGAGCCGCCGGCAGGTCAGTAGGATGATCGGGGTGGGTGACACCGAGACCCGGGAGCTGGACGCCGAGTCGTTCCGAGAGTTCGGTGCGCGAGCTGTCGACCCGAACGTCGTGTTCGCCGGACTGGCGCGCATCCGGGACCTGCTCGATGACCTGGCGGCTTCCTCGGTCGGGATGCGGAACCTGCTCGTGCACGAGTACCTGGAGATCGACGTCGAGCAGGTCGCCGCCGCGGTGCCGCTCGCCCTGGACGGTTACCGGCGGTATGTGGCCGCTGTTGCCGGTTTCGTCACCCGTGGTTGATGTGCCGGACAGCTCCGTTCGGGGGACGTGGACAATGGCCGGGTGAGCGACGAGCCCAGAACCGGCACCGAGGCCGAGACCGGCGTGCCGGATGCCGACGAGAACACGCCGGTCGCCGGCGGCGACGGGCCAGGCGACACCCCGCCACCGGCGGACGTCCGGCCCCCGCGCCGGGCCTGGCTGTTCGCCGTCGTGGCGCCGGTGTTGCTGGTCGCGGACGTGATCACCAAGATCGTGGCGGTCTCGGCGCTCGACGGGGAACCGCCGGTCCGGGTGCTCGGCGGGTTCGTCTACCTGCAGATCGTGCGCAACCCGGGTGCCGCGTTCGGCATGGCCACCGGGATGACCTGGCTGCTGACCCTGGTCGCGCTCGGGGTCGTGGTCGCGATCATCTGGATCATGCCCAAGCTGCGGTCGGTCGGCTGGGCGGTCGGGCTCGCGATGGTGCTCGCCGGGGCGCTGGGCAACCTCATCGACCGGTTCTTCCGCGAGCCGGGGCCGTTGCGTGGGCACGTGGTGGACTTCGTCTCGGTCCTGGAGCCCAACGGGTCCTTCTTCCCGGTCTTCAACGTCGCCGACTCCGCGATCGTCTGCGGCGGCGCGCTCATCGTGCTGATGGCCCTGCTCGGTCGCGACTACGACGGCACGTCCACAAAAGACAAAGCAACCGACAAGGCAACCGACAAGACTAAGGACGACACGTGACCGAGCGAACCCTCCCGGTTCCCGACGGTCTGGACGGCATGCGGGTCGACGCCGGCCTGGCCAAGCTGCTCGGCCTGTCCCGCACGACCGTCGCCGCGCTCGCCGAGTCCGGCGAGGTCAGCCTGGACGGGCGCCCGGCTGGCAAGTCCGACCGGCTCGTCGCCGGCACCTGGCTCGAGATCACCCTGCCCGACCCCGATCGCCCGATCGAGATCGAGCCGATCGCGGTCGCCGGCATGAAGATCCTCTACGAGGACGACGACGTGATCGCGGTCGACAAGCCGGTCGGCGTCGCCGCGCACCCCAGCCCCGGCTGGACCGGGCCGACGGTCGTCGGCGGGCTCGCGGCCGCCGGTGTGCGGGTGTCCACCTCCGGCGCGGCCGAGCGCACGGGCGTGGTGCACCGGCTGGACGTCGGCACCACCGGCGTGATGGTCGTGGCCAAGAGCGAGCACGCCTACACCGTCCTGAAGCGGGCGTTCAAGGAACGCACCGTCGACAAGGGCTACCACGCGCTCGTGCAGGGCCACCCCGACCCGACCTCGGGCACCATCGACGCGCCGATCGACCGGCACCCCAAGCACGACTACAAGTTCGCCGTGGTCGCCAGCGGCCGGCCGAGCATCACCCACTACGAGGTGCTCGAGGCCTTCCGCGCGGCGTCCCTGGTGGACATCCGGCTGGAGACCGGCCGCACGCACCAGATCCGGGTGCACTTCTCGGCGCTGCGCCACCCGTGCGTCGGCGACCTGACCTACGGCGCCGACCCGGTGCTCGCCAAGCGCCTCGGCCTGACCCGCCAGTGGCTGCACGCCAGGCAGCTCGCGTTCGACCACCCGGCCGACGGCCGGCGGATCGAGTTCGTCAGCGAGTACCCCGACGACCTGCGCGCGGCCCTGGACAAACTCGCCAGGGAGAGCTAGCACTACCGCGAGTCACCTGCCCTGAATGCCTCATTCGGGACGTTGAGCGTCGCCAATGCCTCATTCAGGGCATTGCGGCTGTTAGTTCTCGACGGTCCAGGTCAGGGTGCGGGACTCCTCGTCCGGGCGCGGGCTCCAACGGACGCGGTTGACCTCGGTGTGCTCGGGCACCACGTACACGGTGTGCCCGCCGGCGGTCTCGCCCGGCGGCACGCCGATGCGGTGCGGCGGCCGGGAGGACAGCGACACCGGTGCCTTGCTGATCGTCTGCCCGTCCGGGGTCACCAGCACCAGGAACATGTCCGGCAGCGACTGGAACGCGATCTTGCCCCGGTTGGTCAGCTCGGTGTGCACGACCACCGACCGCTCGCCCTCCTGCAGCCGGTAGCCGGCGGCGGTGAACAGGTAGTCGGCCGGGTCGACGACCTCGACCAGCTGGATGGCCAGCTGCTCGCCCTCCAGGCCCTCGGTCTGCAGCATGGTGCCGACCTTGCCCTGTCGCACGTTCGCGTCCGGCCGCTCGGTGCGTACGGTCGGCTGGGTCATGTCCTGCGGCGGCTGGTCCCCGCGCGCCCAGGTGGCGACCTGCGGCGGACCCCACGTGCTGATCGACCCCTCCACCGGCGGCAGCGGCACGGGCGCGCTCGGCGGCCCGGACTGCGCGGGGAACGGCGCGCTCGGCGGGCCGGTCCGCTGGTAGGCGGCCGGCACCTGCTGCGGCCCGGACGGGACGGCATAGGGACCGGAGGGCACCTGGTAGGGCCCGGACGGAACCTGGTGCGGCCCTGGTTGCTGGCCCGGCGCGGCGTAGCCGTACTGCATACGCACCGGGACCGGGCCGGACGGCGGCGCCACGACGTGCTGGGGCTGCTGTGGGGGGTAGCCGTAGGCGACGGGCGGCATCGCCCCGAGCACGGCCCGCAGGCGCGCCGGGTCGCACTCGACGCCGACGAGCAGGGGCAGGCCGGCAGCCGACAGCGCGACCAGGCGCGAGGCCACCTCCCGGGGGTCCATCCCCAGCCTGGCGGCGACCTCGTGCACGGCTGCTCTGCCCATCTCGGCGACCGCGCCGAGCAGGCGGGCGTCTACCGGATCCGTCACGGCTCGCACGCTACCCGGTCGCCACGATCACCGTGTCACAGCCGCGCCCGTGGTGGCACATTCCTGGCAGGATCGCGCCGTGCAGACCGTCCACACCGGTGTCCTCACCCGGGACGACCGCGCCGCCGACCCGTGGCCGCTGCTCCCGTTCGACGTGCCGGCCGGGTGCGCGGGCATCACCGTCGAACTGGCGGTCGGTGATCCCGCCGCGGTGATCGACCTCGGCTGTACCGGGCCGGCGGGCTGGCGCGGCTGGTCGGGTGGCGCCCGCACCCGCTACACGATCACCCCGGCCGCCGCCACGCCCGGCTACCTGCCAGGCGAGCTGGAGCCGGGGACCTGGCACGTGGTCCTCGGGCTGCACCGGGTGCCGGCGCGGGGCGTCGACTACACGGTGACCGTGCGCGCCGGCGGCACCGTCGAGCCACCACACCCGACACCGCCCCCGGCACCGCCCGTGCCCGACCGGCCGCCGCCGCGCGCGCTGCCGGCGCTGCCCGACCTGCGGTGGGTGGCGGCCGACCTGCACGCGCACACCGTGCACTCCGACGGCGAGCTGACCATCGCCGAGCTGGCCGCGCTGGCCGTCGCGGCCGGGCTGGACGCGCTCGCGGTCACCGACCACAACACCGTCAGCCACCACGCCGAGCTCGCCGCGGTCGGCCGGCGCTACGGCGTCGCGCTGATCCCCGGCCAGGAGGTGACCACCGACCTTGGCCACGCCAACGCGTTCGGCGACATCGGCTGGGTCGACTTCCGCGCGCCGGCCACCACCTGGGTGCGCACGGTCGCCGAGCGCGGCGGGCTGCTGTCGATCAACCATCCGCTGGCCGCCGACTGCGCCTGGCGCCAGCCGCTGGCCGAGCGCCCGCCGTTGGCGGAGGTCTGGCACTCCAGCTGGCTGGCGCCGGCCTGGGGCGGCCCGGTGGCCTGGTGGCAGGCCTGGGGCAGCGCCACCACCCCGGTCGGCGGCAGCGACCTGCACCGGGTCGGCCACGGCGTCGACCTCGGCGCGCCGACGACCTGGGTCGCGGTGGACCGGGCGGCGCACACGCCCGACGAGCTGGTCACTGCGGTGCTCGACGGGTTGCGGGCGGGCGCGACGGCGGTCTCCCGCGAGCGCGGCGGCCCGGTGCTGCTGCCGCTGGGGGAGGAGGTGGTCGCCGTCGGCGCGGCCGGCGCGCTGGTGCTCGGCGACGGCCACCGGCGTCCGGTCAGGTCCGATTTGGACACCCTGCCGGCGGGCGGTCAGGTGCTGGGTGCCCACGACGGGAGCGTGCTGTCCCTGGCGGCGCGCGGCTGACCTTGTCAGCCGGCCGCGGGTGCTACAAGATTCCCACACGTTCTGTTCATGGTTGGTGAGAACCTCGCCACAGCTCGATGACGAGAGGTGGAAGACATGATGCGACGCGCGGTCACCCGCAGCGCCATTCCGCTGACGCTGGCCCTGGTGCTCACCGGCTGCCTCGGCCAGGAGCAGGAGTCCGACGCCGGGCGCAACGCCGACGCGAAGGACGTCACGCTCACCATCACCTCGAACTCCGACGCCGGCGGCAAGAACGAGATCAACGCCAGGTGGATCGAGGACTGGGTCATCCCCGAGTTCACCAAGCAACAGAAGGAAAAAGGCGTCAACGTCTCCATCGAGCACGACGGCATCGGCGTGGACGACGCGGACTACAAGGCCAAGGTGGCGCTGGACTTCGGCACCGACATCGGCGGCGACATCGTCGAGATCGACGGCATCTGGCTCGGCGAGTTCGCCCAGGGCGGCCAGGTCCGCCCGCTCGCGGACGTGGTCGGCGAGGACGTCGACTCCTGGGACGGCTGGGAGCAGATCCCCGACGCGGTCGAGGCGCTCGGCGAGTTCGACGGCCGGCGCTACGGGATCCCCCTGGGCACCGACGGCCGGGTGATCTTCTTCAACAAGAAGCTGTTCGCCGCGGCCGGCCTGCCCCAGGACTGGCAGCCCACTTCGTGGGCGGAGATCATCGCCGCCGCCGAGAAGCTCAAGGCACAGCCCGGCGTCATCCCGCTCCAGCTCAACGCCGGCACCGCGATGACCGAGGCGACCACCATGCAGGGCGTGCTGCCGCTGCTGGCCGGCACCGGCTCGGAGGTCTGGGCCGACGACAAGTGGCAGGGCGGCACCGAGGACCTGACCGCCGTGCTCGACCTCTACCAGCAGGTCTTCCGTGGCGGGCTGGGTGACCCGGTGCTCCAGCAGGAGGCAAAGGGCCGGGACAAGTCCTTCGAGCTGTTCGCGCAGAACAAGATCGGCATGCTGCTGGAGAGCGACTACTTCTGGCGCTCGGTGGTCGACCCGGCGACCGGTGTGGCGAAGATGGCCGACCGGGACACCGCCGTCGGCTGGGCGAAGATCCCCGCCAGGGAGCCCGGGGCCGGGGTCGACGGCCAGGACTTCGTCAGCATGTCCGGCGGCTCGATCCGGGTGATCAACCCCAGGACCGAGTACCCCCAGCAGGCCTGGGAGCTGCTGCGGTTCATGAACTCCGCCGAGGCGACCACGGCGCGGCTTGGCGACACCGCCCAGATCACCCAACGCGACGACGTCAACGCCGAGGTGCTCAGCGGCGACCCGATGCTCAGCTTCGTCGCCGAGGAGGTGCTGCCGATCACCCGGTTCCGCCCCGGCCTGGCCGACTACCCGAAGGTGTCCATCGCGTTGCAGCAGGCCACCGCGGACGTCGTCGCCGGCGCCAGCGCGCGCGATGCCGCCGCCGGGTACCGGACGGCGCTGGTCAAGGCCGTCGGCGAGGACGCGGTCAGCGGTGGTTGACGCCCCGCCGGCCGCGCCGGCGGGGCGAACGAGGCGGACCAGGGACACCGCCGGGATCGGCGTCACCCGCGCGGTCGCGTTCGTCTCGCCCGCGCTGCTGCTGATCGGGCTGTTCCTGGTCTTCCCCGCGCTGTGGACGATCTACATCGGGATCACCGACTACGCGCTGACCGGCACCGCGTCGCTGGCGCCGAGGATCGTCGGCTTCGGCAACTTCCTCGAAGCGCTCGACGACGCGCTGTTCGGCAACGCGCTGTGGCTGACGCTGGTGTTCGTCGCCGGCTCCGCGGTGCTCGGGCAGAACGTCCTCGGCTTCACCCTCGCCTGGCTGATGCGCGGGGCCCGGCCGGCGCTGCGGCGGGTGGTCGAGGGCCTGGTGCTGATGTCCTGGATCCTGCCCAGCGTCGTGGTGGCCTACCTGTGGATCGCGGTGCTCGACCGCGACGGCGGCACGCTCGGCGCGCTGCTCGGCTCGCCGGGGACCGCGTGGCTGGTCGAGTACCCGATGGCCTCGCTGGTGGTGTTCAACACCTGGCGGGGCACCGCGTTCTCGATGATGTTGTACAGCTCGGCGCTGGCCGCGGTGCCGCCCTCGCAGCTGGAGACCGCGCGCGGCATGGGCGCGAGCGGCTGGCAGACCGTGCGGGACGTGGTGTTCCCGCACATCCGGGGGCACGTGCTGACCAACACGCTGCTGATCTCGTTGTGGACGGCCAACGACTTCACCCCGTTCCTGCTCACCGCCGGCGGGCCCAACCACGCGTCGGAGACCCTGCCGGTCTTCATCTACCAGCAGGCCATCGCCAGCGGCCGGCTCGGCTACGCCGCGGCCATCTCGGTGCTGCTGTTGCTGGTCAACCTGGTCGTGTCCGCGGTGTACCTGCTGTTGTTGCGGCGGCGGTCGTGACCGCCCGGCAGGTGCTGGCGCGCACCGGGTACACCGCGTTCATGGCGGTGGTGCTCGCGTTCTTCGCGGTGCCGATGCTGTGGCTGGCCTCCGCGCCCTTCGACAGCGATCCCGGCCTCGGGCTGGCATGGCCGGACTGGACGCTGGCCAACTGGCAGACCACCTTCGAACACCCCTACGCGCTGTCCTCGCTGGTGAACTCGCTGGTGCTGTGCGTGGTGGCGACCGCGGTGACCACGGTGTTCGCCACCCTCGCGGCGTATGCGCTGTCCCGGGTGCGGATCCCGGGCCGGGACGCGCTGCTGTACGTGTTGCTGCTGCTGTCCAGTGTGGTCACCGGGACCGCGGCGATGGTGCCGATCTTCGTGATGATGTTCCAGCTCGGCCTGATCAACTCGCAGTACGCGACCGGCCTGGTGATCGCGGGCGGGCTGCTGCCGGCGGCCATCTTCATCCTGAAGGACTTCGTCGACTCGGTGCCGAGGTCCTACGAGGAGTCGGCGCGGGTGTTCGGCGCGTCGCCGACGCAGGTGCTGCTGCACGTGGTGCTGCCGGTCGCGCGGCCGGGGATCGCGACGATCCTGGTGTGGTCGTTCGTCCAGGCGTGGGGCAACTTCCTGCTGCCGTTCCTGCTGCTGCGGGACGTGTCCCAGCAGCCGGCCGCGGTGCTGCTGCGGACGTTGCGCGACGAGGGCGGCAGCGCGAACCTCACGGTGATCCCGGTGTTCTCGCTGCTGTACGCGATTCCGGTGGTGGCGCTGTACTTGTTCGTCAGCAAGCGGTACGGGTTCCGCTTCCACGGAGGGATCAAGGCCTGATGGCGGGGATCGAGTTGGCTGGGCTGTCCACCGTGTACCCGAACGGGGTGCGGGCGGTGGACGACCTGGACCTGACCATCGCCGACGGCGAGTTCTTCGCGCTGCTCGGGCCGTCGGGGTGCGGGAAGACGACGTTGCTGCGCACGATCGCCGGCCTGGAGCGGGCGTCGGCTGGCTCGGTATCGATCGGGGACGCCGTGGTCACCGGGGTCGAGCCGGGGCGGCGGCAGGTGGCCATGGTGTTCCAGGACTACGCGCTGTTCCCGCACATGACGGTGTCGCAGAACATCGCCTACCCGCTGCGGGTCCGGCGGGCGCCGAAGTCCGAGCAGGCCGAGGTGGCCGCGCGGACGGCGGGCGGGCTCGGCCTGGACGGCCTGCTCGACCGGCGGCCGGCGCAGCTGTCCGGCGGCCAGCAGCAGCGGGTGGCGCTGGCCAGGGCGATGGCGATGTCGGCCAAGGTGCTGCTGCTCGACGAGCCGCTGTCCAACCTGGACGCCCGGTTGCGGCTGGAGGCGCGCACGTTCCTCAAGCGCCTGCAGCGCGACCTCGGCATGACGACGGTGTTCGTGACCCACGACCAGTCCGAGGCGCTGGCCATGGCCGACCGGATCGCGGTGATGTCCGACGGGCGGATCCGGCAGCTCGGCAGCCCCAAGGAGGTCTTCCAGCGCCCGGCGGACACGTTCGTGGCCAACTTCATCGGCTCGACCCCGATGAACCTGCTGCCAGGGCGGACGGTCGACGCGCTGGTCGAGGTCGCCGGGGCGCGCCTGGCGCACCCCGCCACCGTGGCCGACGGCACCCCGGTCACGGTCGGCATCCGCCCCGAGTACCTGCGCGTGGCGCCGGCGGGCATCACCGGCACGGTGTCCATCGTGGAGAACCTCGGGGTGACCTCGCTGGTGACCCTGGAGTGTCCCGGTGAGATCCAGGTCGGCCTGACCGTGCCCGAGCACGAGGAGCCGGCCGTCGGCGCGGAGCTGACCGTGGCACCGCAGCCCGGCCGGCTGCTGGTCTACGACGCCGAGACGGGCGCGGCGCTCGGGTAATTCGGTTGGCACCGGATGATCTGATGGCGGGGTGGACATCTCCCTGGTGATCGCCTTCGCCGCCGCCTGCTTCGTGATCAGCGTCGTGCCCGGTCAGGACATGATGTTCATCGTGGCCAACGGGATCGCGCGCGGCCGGGCGGCCGGCGTGGTCGCCGCGGTCGGCATGTCGACCGGGATCGCGGTGCACACCGTGCTCGCCGCGCTCGGCCTCGGCGCGCTGCTGGCCGCGGCCCCGGTTGCCCTGGACACCATCCGGATCGTCGGCGCGGTCTTCCTGGTCTACCTGGCGATCTCGGCCATCCGCGCGGCCCGGGCGGTCACCCCCACCGCCCCGGAACGCGGCAGCCCGAGGTCGCTGCGCCGCACCTTCGCCATGGCCGTGCTCACCAACCTGGCCAACCCGAAGGTCATCCTGTTCTACCTGGCGTTCTTCCCCCAGTTCCTCACCGAGAACGGCTGGTCCACCCCGGTGCAGTTCCTGGTCATGGGCGCGATCCTGGTCGTGATCGGCTTCTCCGTCGACGGTTCCGTAGGCCTGGCCGCCGGCACCCTCGCCGCCCTGTTACGCCGCCGCCCAGCCATCCAACGCTGGCTCCACCGCGTCTCCGCCGCCATCTTCGCCACCCTGGCCCTCCGCCTGGCCACCGACCGCTGACCCACCCCCCGCGAGTCCAACGCTCCCGTCAGGCCGGCAGTTCGCGGCGCAGCATCCGGTACAGCACCTGGTCGCACCACCTGCCGTCGCGGAAGCTGAACTCGGCCAGCACGCCCTCCCGTACGAAGCCGGCCCGCTCCAGCGCCCGCTGCTCGGCCACGTTGTCCGTGTCGGTCCACGCCTGGATGCGGTTCACCGGGCTGTGCGCGAACAGGTACCGCGCCAGCAACCGCTGCGCCGCCGTGCCATGTCCCCTGCCCCGCCACTGCGGCCACAGGCTGATGCCGAACTCGATGACGTAGGCCCGTGGGCTGGGCGACTGCTGGGTCCAGGACACGAACCCGAGCCGCTCGCCGCCGAGGTCGATCATCAGCACCGTGTGCTCGTCGGCGACCAGCCCGTTCTCCTGCCACTTCCGGCGCCACTTGGTCGGGTCGGAGAACCCGGTCCAGTTGTACTCGCCGATCGCGTCGGGGTCGGCGAACATCCCGTCGAGCGGATCCAGATCCTGCTCGGTCACCGGCCGTAGCCGCAGCACCTCGGTCATGCCGGCACCGTAATCCGTGCCGGCCGACCGGGGCGTGCGATTTTCGCCTGGCTCAGAGGAGCTCGGCGGTCAACGTGATCGTGGTGCCGGCCAGTGCCTGGGACACCGGGCAGTTCTTCTTGGCGTCCTCGGCGGCGGCGGCGAAGTCCTCCTTGGAGATGCCGGGGATGCTCGCGCGCACGGTCAGGTGGATGCCGGTGATGCCCTCACCCGGCTGGAACGTGACGTCGGCCGTGGTGTCCACGGTGGTGGGCGGGGTGCCGGCACCGGCGAGGCCGTGCGAGAGCGCCATCGAGTAGCAGGTGGAGTGCGCGGCCGCGATCAGCTCCTCCGGGCTGGTCTTGCCGTTGGCCGACTCGGCGCGCGACGGCCAGGACACCGGGTAGGTGCCGATGCCGGACGAGTCCAACGTCACCGTGCCGGAACCGTCGAGCAGCGCGCCCTCCCAGTGGGCGTTGGCGGTGCGGGTGGTGGCCATGTGTGGTCCTCCTCGAACGGGGTGGGAATGATCAGTGCACCATCCTGCCCCGCACGGTGTCCCGCCGCTGCCCCGCCGCGCAGTCGACTCACGACCGGCTCCCGTGCCGATCTCAACCAGCGCCTCGACCACATGTTCGATATAGTCCCCGCATGACACCCTCACACCGCGGCGTCGTCCAACACCGCCGGCCGCGCGGCATCGTCCACCCGCACCCCGGTGTCGGCCGCGAGCAGCGGCCGCACCTCGGCGTCATAGCGCGCGAACGCCGGCAGCATCCACGCGTCCGCCGCCGGCATCCTCCTGGCCAGCGCGGGCGCGGAGATCCACAGGTGCACGGTGTGCTCGAACGCGAGCCCCCGGCCAAGCAGCAGCGTGCCGTCCACCACCAACACCCCACCCGCCGGCAGTTCGACATAGGCAGCTCGGCTGGCCCGGTCGGCCTCGGCGTTCCACAGCGACGGCAGCACCCGCCCGGTGCCGCCCGGTTCGAGCGGCGCGAGCAGTTCGCGCGTCAGCCCACCGAGATCGAGCCAGTCGTCGTACCTGGCGTCCGGGTCGGTGTGCCCGCGCTCGAACCGCAGCGACGCCGGCCGAAGAAAGTCCCCGGCGCCCACGCGCACCACCGCCCGGCCGCGCAACCGCAGCGCCTCACCGAGCGCGTCGGCGAACTCCGCCGGCGCGGCGGGCCCGGCGCCGTCGACCGCGACCCTGGTCCACCGCCGTGCCGGCCGGCGGGTGATCCGCTCGGCCACCTCGTCGACCAGCAGGTCGGGGGAGACCGGCCGCAGACGCACCCCACGATCATGCCAGGGCGCGCGAGATTGTCGGTGCCACACGGTAGAAACCGATCATGCCGACTCGCCGAACCGGTAGTTCGTCCGGACTTCATCGCGTCGTAGGGTGATGCCTCGTGGCGGCTGATTCCTTCGTACATCTTCATGTGCACACCGAGTACTCGATGCTCGACGGCGCCGCCAAGGTCGCGCCGCTGTTCGCCGAGGCGGCCAGGTTGGGCATGCCAGCGGTGGGCATGACCGACCACGGCAACATGTACGGCGCCGACGAGTTCTACCAGAACGCCAGGAAGACCGGCATCAAGCCGATCATCGGCATCGAGGCCTACGTCGCGCCGGCGAGCCGCTACCACAAGAAACCCATCTTCTGGGGCGAGGCCCGCCAGCGCAGCAGCGACGAACACGGCGAGGGCGGCGACATCTCCGGTGGCGGCGCGTACACCCACATGACCATGGTCGCCGGCAACGCGACGGGTCTGCGGAACCTGTTCACGCTCTCCTCCCGCGCCAGCATCGAGGGTTACTACAGAAAACCGAGGATGGACCGGGAGCTGATCTCCGAGTTCGCCGAGGGGATCATCGCCACCACCGGCTGTCCGTCCGGGGAGGTCCAGACCAGGCTGCGGCTCGGCCAGCCGGCAGAGGCCATCCAGGCCGCGGCCGACTACCGGGACATCTTCGGCAAGGAGAACTTCTTCCTCGAGCTGATGGACCACGGGCTGCCGATCGAGCGCTCGGTGCGCGAGGGCCTGCTCGACATCGCCCGCAAGCTCGAGCTCCCGCCGCTGGCCACCAACGACTCGCACTACGTCACCCGCGACCAGTCCGAGGCGCACGCCGCCCTGCTGTGCGTGCAGTCCGGCAAGACCCTGTCCGACCCGAACAGGTTCAAGTTCGACGGCGACGGCTACTACCTGAAGTCGGCCGAGGAGATGCGGCAGTACTGGGACAAGGAGGTCCCCGGCGCCGCCGACTCCACGCTGCTGATCGCCGAACGGGTCGAGTCCTACGAGGAGATCTGGTCCGCGGTCGACCGGATGCCGGTGTTCGACGTGCCGCCGGGCGAGACCCAGCCGAGCTGGTTGCACAAGGAGGTCATGCGCGGCCTCGAGTGGCGGCTGCCCGACGGCGTCCCCCAGGACTACATCGACCGGGCCGAGTTCGAGCTCGACGTGATCAACCAGAAGGGCTTCCCCGCCTACTTCCTGGTGGTCGCCGACCTGGTGACCTACGCGCGCAAGGTCGGCATCCGGGTCGGCCCCGGCCGAGGCTCGGCCGCGGGCGCCCTGGTCGCCTACGCGCTGGGCATCACCAACCTCGACCCGATCGCGCACGGCCTGCTGTTCGAGCGGTTCCTCAACCCCGAGCGCACCGCCATGCCCGACATCGACATCGACTTCGACGACCGCCGGCGCGGCGAGATGATCACCTACGCGACCGACAAGTACGGCGCGGACAAGGTCGCCCAGGTCATCACGTTCGGCACCATCAAGACCAAGGCCGCGATCAAGGACTCCGCCCGCGTCCTGCACGGCCAGCCCGGCTTCTCCATCGCCGACCGGATCTCCAAGGCACTGCCGCCGCCGGTGATGGCCAAGGACATCCCGTTGTCGGGCATCGTCGACCCCAAGCACGAGCGCTACGCCGAGGCCACCGAGGTCCGCACGCTGATCGAGACCGACACCGAGGTCGGCAAGATCTTCGAGACCGCGCGCGGCCTGGAGGGCCTGATCCGCAACGCGGGCGTGCACGCCTGCGCGGTGATCCTGTCCTCCCAGCCGCTGATGCAGTCGATCCCGCTGTGGCGGCGCGACGACGGCTCGATCATCACCGGCTGGGACTACCCGTCCTGCGAGGCCATCGGCCTGCTGAAGATGGACTTCCTCGGCCTGCGCAACCTCACGGTCATCGGCGACGCGATCGACAACATCAAGGCCAACCGGGGCGAGGACATCGACCTGGACACCCTGCCGCTGGACGACAAGGCCACCTTCCAGCTGCTCGGCCGCGGCGACAGCCTCGGGGTGTTCCAACTGGACGGCAACGCCATGCGCGACCTGTTGCGCCGCATGCAGCCGACCGAGTTCAACGACATCACCGCCGTGAACGCGCTGTACCGCCCCGGCCCGATGGCGATGAACACCCACAACAACTACGCCGACCGCAAGAACAAGCGCCAGCGGATGGTGCCGATCCACCGGGAGCTGGAGGAGCCGCTCAAGGACATCCTGTCGGAGACCTACGGCCTGATCGTCTACCAGGAGCAGATCATGCAGATCGCTCAGAAGGTGGCCGGGTACTCCATGGGTCGAGCCGACGTGCTCCGCAAGGCCATGGGCAAGAAGAAGGCCGACGTCCTGGAGAAGGAGTACGCCGGCTTCGAGGAGGGCATGCGGGGCAACGGCTACTCGCCGGAGGCCATCAAGACCCTGTGGGACACCGTGCTCCCGTTCGCCGGGTACGCGTTCAACAAGTCCCACGCGGCCGGTTACGCCCTCGTCGGCTACTGGACGGCCTACCTCAAGGCGAACTACCCGGCCGAGTACATGGCCGCGCTGCTCACCTCGGTGGCCGACAACAAGGACAAGTCCGCGGTGTACCTGTCCGAGTGCCGCCGCTCGGGGATCAAGGTGCTGCCGCCGGATGTCAACGAGTCCGGCCTGCGCTTCGCCGCGGTCGGCACCGACATCCGCTTCGGGCTCGGCGCGGTGCGCAACGTGGGCGCCAACGTCGTCGAGTCGATCATCAGGACCCGGGGCGCGAAGAGCCCGTACACCTCGTTCAACGACTTCCTCGACAAGGCAGAGCTGTTGTGCTGCAACAAGCGGGTGATCGAGTCGCTGGTCAAGGCCGGCGCGTTCGACTCCCTCGGGCACACCCGGCTGTCGCTGGTCCAGGTGCACGAGGAGGCCGTGGAGGCCGTGGTCGGCCTCAAGCGCCAGGAGGCGATGGGCCAGTTCGACCTGTTCGGCGGCGACGACACCACCCCGGCCGCGGTGGACGCGAGCCCGCTCGCGCACCTGAAGTTCACCGCCGAGGAGTGGCCGCGCAAGCAGCTGCTCAGCTACGAGCGGGAGATGCTCGGCCTGTACGTCTCCGCCCACCCGCTCGACGGCGCCGAACGCCTGCTGCGCAAGCAGGCCCCGAAGCCGATCGCCGAGATCATCAGCGACGCGCCCAAGGAGGGCGAGATCGTGCTCGCCGGCATGATCTCCGCAATGGAGCGCCGGGTGAACAAGCAGGGCGAGCCGTGGGCGATCTGCACCATCGAGGACCTGGACGCGGCGATCGAGGTGCTGTTCTTCGCCAAGTCGTACTCGGTGCTGTCCCAGGACCTGATCGAGGACTCGGTGGTCGCGGTCAAGGGCCGGGTCAACTGGCGCGAGGACAAGATGTCGGTCTTCGGCTCCGGCCTCATCCCGCTGGACATCGCCGACGCCGACCTCGGCGTGCCGGGCGAGGAGGTCCCGTTCGTCCTGCTGTGCAACCCGGTCAAGCTCAACGACGAGGTCGTCGGCGAGCTCAAGAACACCCTGTCCGCCCATCGCGGCGACACCCCGGTGCACCTGAAGTTCGCCCACAAGGAGAACGGCGTCACCCTGGCCCTCGACGACTACCCGATCAAGGTGTCGCCGGCCTTCCTCGGTGAGATCAAGGCCATCCCGGGCGTCGCGGTGGACGCCTGACCAGGGCGTCGGTCAACCGCTAGCCTCCGGGCGTGGACGTCGCTGAGCTGGTCGCGCTCGACCGGGCGCATGTGTGGCACCCGTACGGCCCGATGCCGGGCACCGTGGACCCGCTGGTGGTCGAGTCGGCCAGCGGGGTGACGCTGCGGCTGGCCGACGGGCGGGAACTGGTCGACGGGATGTCGTCCTGGTGGGCGGCCATCCACGGCTACCGCCACCCGGTGCTCGACGCCGCGCTGGTCGAGCAGGCCGGCCGGATGAGCCACGTCATGTTCGGCGGCCTCACCCACGAGCCGGCCGTGCGGCTGGCCACGACGCTGGTCGAGATCACCCCCGACCCGCTGCGGCACGTGTTCCTGTGCGACTCCGGCTCGGTGTCGGTCGAGGTCGCGATCAAGATGTGCCTGCAGTACTGGCGCTCGGCCGGCCGCCCGGCCAAACGGCGGATGCTGACCTGGCGCGGCGGTTACCACGGCGACACCTTTCACCCGATGAGCGTGTGCGACCCCGACGGCGGCATGCACACCCTGTGGCGCGGTGTGCTGCCCGACCAGCTGTTCGCCGGCCCGCCGCCGGCCGAGCTCGACCAGGCCTACGTCGCCCAGCTCGCCGAGCTGATCGAGGCCAACGCCGACGAGCTGGCGGCGGTGATCGTGGAGCCGGTCGTGCAGGGCGCTGGCGGCATGCGCTTCCACGACCCGCGCTACCTGCACGTCCTGCGCGAGCTGACCCTCGCCAACGACGTGCTGCTGATCTTCGACGAGATCGCCACCGGCTTCGGCCGCACGGGGGAGATGTTCGCCGCCGACCACGCCGGCGTCAGCCCGGACGTGCTGTGTGTCGGCAAGGCGTTGACCGGCGGATACCTCACCATGGCCGCCACGCTGTGCACGGCCGGGGTCGCCGCCGGGATCTCCGGTGGCGAGGTGCCGGTGCTCGCCCACGGCCCGACGTTCATGGGCAACCCGCTGTCCTGCGCGGTCGCCTCGGCCTCGATCGACCTGCTGCGCGGCCAGGACTGGCGCCGGCGGGTGAAACGCATCGAGGGCGAGCTGGCCGACGGGCTGGCCCCGGCGCGGGACCTGCCCGGCGTGCGGGAGGTGCGGGTGCTCGGCGCGATCGGCGTGGTGCAGCTCGACCACGAGGTCGACCTCGCGGCGGCCACCAGCGCCGCGGTCGCCCACGGCGCCTGGCTGCGCCCGTTCCGGGACCTGATCTACACCATGCCGCCCTACGTCAGCGAGCCGGCGGACCTCGCGACGATCACCGCCGCCGTGGTCGCCGCGGCCGCCGCCGGCTGACGCAAAGCCCCGGGGCGGGTGCGATCGCCTTCGACGGGTGGGACTAGCCTCACGCCTCGTGAGTGTCATCGTGCTCACTGGAACCGGAACCGGAGTCGGGAAGACGGTGGTCACGGCCGCCGTCGCCGCACTCGCGCTCGATCGACGGCGCAGCGTGGCGGTGCTGAAACCGGCGCAGACCGGCCTCGGTCCAGGCGAACCGGGCGACGTGGACGACGTCAGCCGGCTGGTCGGCGACGACGTCACCACCTGGGAGCTGGCCCGGTTCACCGAACCGCTGGCCCCGGGCACCGCCGCGCGCCGGGCGGGCATCCTCCCGGTCACCCCCTCCCAGGCGGCCGCCGCCGCTGTCGAACTGTCCCGCGGCCACGACCAGGTGCTGATCGAGGGCGCTGGCGGCCTGCTGGTCCCGATGGACGACAACGGCGGCACGCTGGCCGACGTCGCCTGGTCGATCGGCGCGCCGGTGCTGATCGTCGCCGACGCCGGCCTGGGCACCCTCAACGCGACCGCGCTGACCGCGGAGGTGCTGCGTCGCCGGGGCGTCGAGTGCCTCGGCGTGGTCGTCGGCTCGTGGCCGGCCGACCCGGACCTCGCGGCCCGCTGCAACCTCGACGACCTGCCGGTGGTCGCCGACGCGCCCCTGCTCGGCGCCGTCCCCGAGCACGCCGGCACGCTGCGCCGGGACCGGTTCCTCGCGGTGGCCAGGTCGGCGCTCGCGCCCGCACTGGGTGGCGAGTTCGACGCGACCGGGTTCGCCGCCGCGCACGTTGCGTGATGACATCCCGCTCGAAGCCCGGTAGCGCGTGAGAAACATCGCGTACGCCGGGAGGCCTGGTGCGGCAAACTGACCTGCAGGCCGATCATCACGAGCGAGGAGGCATCCGTGACCGCTGCCGCCGAACGGACCGACGCCAACCACGCCTCGGCGGACGTGCTCGCCGTGGCGCGCGAGCAGGTGCTCGAGCGGGGCGCCGGCCTCGACCAGGCACGGGTGCTGGAGATCCTGCGGCTGCCCGACGACCGGATGCCCGAGCTGCTGGAGCTGGCCCACCAGGTGCGGATGCGCTGGTGCGGTCCGGAGGTCGAGGTCGAGGGCATCGTCAGCGTCAAGACCGGTGGCTGCCCGGAGGACTGTCACTTCTGTTCGCAGTCCGGCCAGTTCCCCTCGCCGGTGCGCTCGGCGTGGCTGGACATCCCCGGCCTGGTCCGGGCCGCCCGCGAGACCCTGGCGGCCGGCGCGAGCGAGTTCTGCATCGTGGCCGCGGTGCGCGGCCCGGACAAGCGGCTGATGTCCCAGGTGCGCGACGGCATCACGGCGATCCGCGAGGACGGCAACGACATCCAGATCGCCTGCTCGCTGGGCATGCTCACGCCCGCGCAGGTCGACGAGCTGGTCGCGATGGGCGTGCACCGGTACAACCACAACCTGGAGACGGCCAGGTCGCACTTCCCCTCGGTGGTCACCACGCACACGTGGGAGGAGCGCTGGGAGACCCTGCGGATGGTGCACGACGCGGGCATGGAGGTCTGCTGCGGCGGCATCATCGGCATGGGGGAGTCGGTCGAGCAGCGCGCCGAGTTCGCCGTCCAGCTCGCCGAGTTGGACCCGCACGAGGTGCCGATGAACTTCCTCATCCCGCAGCCGGGCACGCCGTACGAGGACTTCGAGATCGTCGAGGGCAAGGACGCGCTGCGCACGATCGCCGCGTTCCGCCTGGCCATGCCGCGCACGATGCTGCGCTTCGCCGGCGGCCGGGAGCTGACGCTGGGTGATCTGGGCGCGGAGCAGGGCATGCTCGGCGGCATCAACGCGATCATCGTCGGCAACTACCTGACCAACCTCGGCCGCCCGGCCCAGCAGGACCTCGACATGCTGACCGAGCTGAACATGCCGGTCAAGGCGCTGAGCGACACCCTCTGACATGTTCTGCGTGCACTGCGGAAAACCGCCGGGCGAGGGCGAGCACACCCGATGTGTCGGCGCGCGCGGGTCGATCGACCCGCCGCGCTTCTGTCCGGACTGCGCCCGGCGGATGGTGGTCCAGGTGACTCCGTCCGGGTGGTCGGCCAGGTGCAGCCGGCACGGTGAGCGCTCTTCGTCGAACGCCGCGACAGCGACCGACTAGTCTTTCGCCTCACAGACTGTTGGTGTAGTCGAGCGGAGGTCGGCGTGGCGGAACAACCGGTCGGAGCGCAGGGCCCGGCGCCCCTCCGGCAGGAGAACACCGCCGGTGACGCCGTGGTGCCGCAGCCGGTCGAGCCGGCCGGGTACCCGGAGTACTTCGCCTACCAGTGGCGGCCGCCGCGGCCGAAGGTCGTGGTCAGGGCCGATCTGGTGCCGGCGGTCAGCGTGCTGTCGGCGGTGTCGGTACTCGGGTTCGCGCTCGCCTGGCTGTGGTCGGTGCTCGCGCCCGCGCAGCGCATGGTGATCGGCAACGAGGGCGAGCCGGTGCCGCTGTCGGCGCTGACCGCGAACCAGGCGGAGAGCTACCACCGGGCGGACGCGCTGGTGATCTTCATCCTGCTCGGGCTGGCCGCCGGGCTGTGTACCGGTCTCGCGGTCTGGTTCCTACGCGCTCGCCGCGGCCCGGTGATCATGATCGCCGCCGTGCTCGGCTCGGCGCTCGGTGGCTGGCTGGCGACCCTGCTCGGGGAGAGTTGGGCGGCGGGCCGGTTCCCGCTGCCGACCGAGGTCGAGGTGCTCGACGTGATCGAGATGGCGCCCGTGGTGGACAACATCTGGGTGCTGCTCGCCTGGCCGCTCACCACGGCACTGACCTACGGCGTGATGGCGGCCTGGAACGGCATGGACGACCTCGGCCGCCGCCTCGGCTAGCGGATGCCCTGAATGGGGCATTGGCGACGTTCAACGTCCTGAATGGGGCATTCAGGGCAGTGCTAGTTCTTGCTGGCGTGCCGGCGGAGTTCGGCCGGCGGGGCGGGGACCGCGCGCAGTGCGGCCAGGATGCCGGCCTCCCGGTTGAGCAGCCGGCCGGCCAGCCGCAGCCGGTGCAACGGCCTGGTCTCCTCCAACAGCCGCTGCCGGTCCTCGATCGGTAGCAGGCAGTCGGTGGCCAGCAGGTGGGACAGCACCTCGATCGCCACGTCCTCGGCCGGCTCGTTCCAGTCGCCCTGCTGCCAGGCGGCCTGGCAGTACCGGCGGTAGGCCGAGCGGGCCGCGTTGATCAGTGAGGCGATCGTGGCCGCCGCGTCGCGCTGGCCGGGAATCACCGCGGGGGTGTCGGGCACCCATTCCACCGCGCCCATCAGGTACGGCGCGCTGGTCGCGTCCACCGCCAGCAGCCGGAACCGCTGCTCGCCCGCGGTGACGATGTCGAACCGGCCGTCGGGCAGCCGCTCGGCCTGGCGCAGCAGGGCCGCGCAGCCGATCTCGCACAGTTGCTCGCGGGAGGTCACCTCGGACTCGTGGGACGGGGTCATCGCGACCACGCCGAACCGCTTGTCCGGTAACGCGCCGGTGATCAGGTCGACGGTGAGCTGCCGGTAGCGCGGCTCGAAGATGTGCAGCGGCAGCGTGGTGCCCGGCAACAAGACCGTCTGTAGCGGGAAGAGCGGAAGTGTCTCAGGCACCGTCCCAACCTACGTCGGCACGCCGGTGCGCGCTTGGTTCGGTGGTCTGAGCACCGCGAACGGGTCGGTCACCGACATGCTGGTCTCGGCGAACCGGAACAGCGCGGCCGGCCGGCCGCCTGCGCGGCCGGGCGGCGCGGTCTGGCCGGTGGCCACCAGCAGGCCGCGGCGGGCGAGCACGCGCTGGAGGTTGGTCGCCGAGACGGTGTAGCCGAGGGCGGCCGAGTAGAGCCCGCGCAGCGCGGAGATCGTGAACTCCGGTGGGGCGAGCGCGAAGCCGATGTTGGTGTAGGACAGCTTGGAGCGCAGCCGGTGCCTGGCTCGCAGCACGATCGAGTCGTGATCGAACGCGGTGGCCGGCAGGTCGTCGATCCGCTGCCAGCGGGTGTCGGCCGGCAGGTCGGGGTCCACGTCGGAGGGCACCAGGCCGAGGAACGCGGTGGCCACCACCCGCTCGCCGGGGACCCGGCGCGGCGCGCTGAACACCGCGAGTTGTTCGACGTGCGACAACTGCCGGACGTCGACCTTCTCCGCGAGCTGGCGCTTGATCGAGGTCTCGACGTCCTCGGTCGGGCCGAGGCGGCCACCGGGCAGTGACCAGCGGTGCGCGTGTGGTTCCCGTGCGCGTTCCCACAGCAGGACCTGGAGTGAGCCTGCTCGCACCTGGAGCACCGCGGCCAGCACTTCATGGGCTGTTGGCACATAGGCGGTGGTAGCATCGGCCATGTTTTCGATCCTAAGGCGAAAACCTCTGGATGGGAAATCGGCAGCGGTGCCAACTCGAGGAGGACGACATGGCCGTGACCGCCGAGCGCGACCTGACCGAGGATCTGACGCCCTACGGCGGCGTCGAGGCCGACGCCGCCTGGCGAGCCGAGGTGCGCAGGCTGGCCAAGGAGCGCGACGCCGTGCTGCTCGCGCACAACTACCAACTGCCGGAGATCCAGGACATCGCCGACCACACCGGTGACTCCCTGGCACTGAGCCGGATCGCGGCCGCCAGCGAGGCGTCGACGATCGTGTTCTGCGGCGTGCACTTCATGGCCGAGACCGCGAAGATCCTCAGCCCGCACAAGACCGTGCTGATCCCGGACGCGCGGGCGGGCTGCTCGCTGGCCGACTCCATCGACGCCGACCAGCTGCGCGCCTGGAAGGCCGAGCACCCCGGTGCCGTGGTGGTGGCCTACGTGAACACCACCGCCGAGGTCAAGGCGGAGACCGACATCTGCTGCACGTCGTCGAACGCGGTGGACGTGGTGCGCTCGATCCCGGCCGACCGGGAGGTGCTGTTCCTGCCCGACCAGTTCCTCGGCGCGCACGTGCGGCGGGAGACCGGGCGGGACAACCTGCACGTGTGGGCGGGCGAGTGCCACGTGCACGCGGGGATCAACGGCCCGGAGCTCGCCGCGCGCGCCGCGGCCAACCCGGACGCGGACCTGTTCGTGCACCCGGAGTGCGGCTGCGCGACCTCGGCGCTGTACCTGGCGGGGGAGGGCGTGGTGCCCTCGACCCAGGTCAAGATCCTGTCCACCGGCGACATGGTGACCGAGGCGCGGTCGACCAAGGCCAAGTCGGTGCTGGTGGCGACCGAGATCGGCATGCTGCACCAGTTACGGCGGGCCGCACCGGAGATCGACTTCCGCGCGGTGAACGACCGGGCGTCCTGCCGGTACATGAAGATGATCACGCCGGCGGCGCTGCTGCGCTCGCTGCGCGAGGGCGCCGACGAGGTACACGTCGACCCGCTGATCGCCGAGCGCGCCCGGGGCGCGGTCCGCCGCATGATCGAGATCGGCAAGCCGGGCGGCGCCGAGTGAACCATCAGCCTGAGCCCCGTGGCTGTCAACCGCACCTAAGGGGAACGGAACGCGATCCAGCCACCGACACGTACAAGACCGGCAGATATCAACCCAACGTGACCCCAACTTTTAATTCCGGGGAGGCGGAACAGCCCTGGGAGGCGCGGGCTGATCTGGTGATCGTCGGCAGCGGGGTGGCCGGGCTGACCGCGGCGCTGCGGGCGCGGGAGCTCGGACTGCGGGTGCTGGTGGTCACCAAGGGCGCGGCCGACGGCGGCAACACCCGGTGGGCGCAGGGCGGGGTCGCGGTGGTGCTCGGCGACACCCCGGACGACTCGATCGAGCGGCACGTCGCCGACACGCTGAGCGCCGGCGGCGGCCTGTGCGACGAGGAGGTCACCGCCAGGATCGTCGCCGACGGCCCGGCCGCGGTGGCGCGGCTGCGGGCCAGGGGCGCGTCCTTCGACGAGACCGACGGCCGCCTGGCGCGGACCCGCGAGGGCGGGCACACGGCCTTCCGCGTCGTGCACGCCGGCGGGGACGCCACTGGGGCGGAGGTGGAGCGCGCGCTGCTGGCGGCCTCGCGGGACGGCCGGGTGCCGATGCTGGAGCACCACGTCGCGGTGGACACGCTGCGCACGCCGGCCGGTGAGGTCGCCGGGCTGCTCGTGCTCGACGCCGACGGCGTGCCGGGGATGCTGACCGCGCCCGCCGTGCTGCTGGCCACCGGGGGGTTGGGTCAGCTGTTCCAGGCGACGTCGAACCCGGCGGTGGCCACCGCCGACGGGGTGGCGATCGCGTTGCGGGCCGGGGCGCCGGTGATGGACCTGGAGTTCGTGCAGTTCCACCCGACCGTGCTCTACACCGGCGCCGGTGCGCGCGGCCGGTGTCCGCTGGTGACCGAGGCGGTGCGCGGGGAGGGCGCGGTGCTGGTGGACTCGCGGGGCGCGCGGGTGATGGCCGGCGTGCACCCGCTCGGCGACCTGGCGCCCCGGGACGTGGTGTCGGCCGCGATCAGCAGGCGGGTCGCCGAGCTGGGCGAGGACCACGTGTTCCTGGACGCGACCCACCTGGACCGGCCGACCTTCCAGCGCCGGTTCCCGACGGTGCTCGCCGCGTGCCTGGCGGCCGGCGTCGACCCGGTGGTGTCGCCGATCCCGGTGTCCCCGGCGGCGCACTTCGCCTGTGGCGGCGTGGTGTCCACTGTGGACGGTAGGACGCCGGTGCGTGGCCTGTACGCGGCCGGCGAGGTCGCCAGGACCGGTCTGCACGGTGCGAACCGCCTGGCGTCCAACAGTTTGCTCGAGGGTCTGGTGGTCGGCTCGCGGGCGGCCGAGGCGGTGGCGGCGGACCTGGCGGTCGGCGTGCTCGCCGACCGCAGGCTGGCCGCGTGCCAGCCGGTGCCGGTGCGCCCGGTCGCCGCGCGCGACACGCTGCAGCGGGTGATGAGCCGCTACGCCGGCATCGGCCGGGACGCCGAGGGGCTCGCCGTGGTCGGCTCGGTGCTCGATGTGTCCGCTGTGGACAGTCCACTGGAGACGCGGGAGCTGGTCGAGGACGCCGCGCTCACGCTGGCCGCGCGGGCGTTGCTTGCCTCGGCGACCGCCAGGACGGAGTCCAGAGGCTGCCACGTGCGCACCGACTTCCCCGACGTGGACCCCGGCCTTGCCAACGGCCTGACCGTCCGCCTCACCCCGTCCGGCCAACCCATGCTGGACCGCCGGGCCCTACTCACCCGAGGCGCCGCATGAGCCCGACGTTCAGTCCAGAGGAAACCGAAGCTCTCGACCGGGTGGTCGCCACCGCGTTGGCCGAGGACCTGCGCTACGGCCCCGACGCCACCTCCGCCGCGACCGTGCCGGCCGACGCGGTGGCGGTCGCGGAGCTGACGCCGCGCGCGGCCGGCACCGTGGCCGGGATCCCCGCCGCGCTGGCCGTGTTCGAGTCGGTCCTCGACGAGGTCACGGTGCTCGACCGCCAGCAGGACGGCGCCCGGGTTCGCCGCGGCGAACCGGTCCTGGTGGTGCGCGGCCGGACCCGCGGCCTGCTGACCGCCGAACGCACCGCGCTGAACCTGGTGTGCCACCTGTCCGGCGTGGCCACCGCGACCGCCGCCTGGGTGGACGCGATCGCCGGCACCGGCGCGGTGGTCCGCGACTCCCGCAAGACCCTGCCCGGCCTGCGCCTGCTGGAGAAGTACGCGGTGCGCTGCGGCGGCGGGGTCAACCACCGGCTCGGCCTCGGCGACGCCGTGCTGATCAAGGACAACCACGTGCTGGCCGCCGGTTCGGTGACCGCGGCGCTCGCGGCCGCCAGGGCGACCGCGCCGACGCTGCCGTGCGAGGTGGAGGTCGACACCCTCGACCAGCTCGACGAGGCCGTGGCCGAGGGCGCCGAGCTGGTGCTGCTGGACAACTTCACCGTCGAGCGGTGCGCGGAGGCCGTGCGCCGGGTGGCCGACCGGGGCGCGGCGACCAGGCTGGAGGCCAGCGGTGGCCTGACCCTGGCCGACGCCCGCCGCTACGCCGAGACCGGCGTGGACTACCTGGCCGTCGGCGCGCTGACGCACTCCGCCCCGGCGCTGGACCTGGGCATGGACCTGCGCTGAGGCACTACCGGGAGATGGCGCGCAGGTCGGCGAGGCCGATGGTGAGCTGCGCGCCGCTGGGGCTGCTGGCCGGGTCGAGCAGCCACTGCACGGACAGGCCGTCGCACACGGCCATCACCCAGCTGGCCACCGCGGTGCAGCGGGGGTCCTCCGGCGGCACGTCGCCACCGAGCTCGGTGGCGACCAACGTGGCCACCCGGCGGCGGACATGGCGGTACATCGCGGCGAGCTGTTCGCGCAGGTCGGGGTCGCGGTCGGCCTGGGCGAGCGCCTCGACGAACGACACCAGCAGCGCGCGCCTGCCGGTCAGCGAGTCCAGCCACGCCGCCCAGGTCAGGTGGGCGCGTTCGATCGGGGTGGCGTTCGGGTCGGCCATCACGGCGGTGACCAGTTGGGTCGTCCACTCCTCGAAGACCGACCCCAGGGCGGCGTTGAGCAGGCCGGCCTTGGAGCCGAAGTGGTACCCGATCGAGGCCAGGTTGGTCCCCGACGCGGCGACGAGGTCACGTGCGGTGATGTGCGCGTAGCCCTTGTCCTCGAGTAACCGCCGTGCCGCGGCGAGCAGCTGTTCCCGGTGGCCCACGAGCTGACGGTACCTTGTGCGGCCATCTATACGAGCGTATAAAACTGGTCATGGCGACGCCCGCGGCGAACACGCCCACCCTGCCCCCCGGTTCGCGGCTTCCCGCGATCGTGCAGACGGCGATGTACATCCTGGCCAGGCGCCAGCTGCACATCCGCCTGCACCGCCGCTACGGCGACGTGTTCACCACCAGGGTCGCCGGCCCCCGGAACGTGGTCACCCTCGGCCGCCCGGAACACATCCGGGAGGTCTTCGCCGGCTCGCCGTCGGTGTTCCACGCCGGTGAGGGCAACGCGCTGCTCGCGCCGGTCATGGGCGAGCACTCGGTGCTGATCACCGACGGCGACGAGCACCTGCGTACCCGCAAGCTGCTGATGCCCGCGTTCAACGGCGCCGCGCTGCGCGGCTACGGGCAGCTGATGGCCGCGCTGGCCACCGAGGACGTCGAGTCCTGGCCGATCGGTCGCCCGTTCGCGGTGCACCCGAGGATGAACGCGGTCACTCTCGAGATCATCCTGCGGGTGGTGTTCGGTCTCGGCGACGGCGCGCGGCTGTCGGAGCTGCGTCCCCGGCTGCGCGGGATCTCCGACATCGGCCCGCTGACCATCCTCGGCTGGACCTACCCGAGGCTGACCCGCGTCGGCCCGTGGCGGCGCAACCGGGAGAACCTGGAGCAGGTGAACCGCCTGCTGTTCGCCGAGATCGCCGACCGGCGCACCGCCGACGACCTCGCCGGCCGCGACGACGTGCTGTCCCGGCTGCTGACCGCCGGCGGTGGTGAGCTGACCGACGCCGAGGTCCGCGACCAGATGATCACCCTGCTGCTCGCCGGTCACGAGACCACCGCGACGGCCCTGGCCTGGTCGTTCCACGAGCTCGCCCGCCGCCCGGAGATCCAGGCCAGGGCCCGGCAGGCGGCCGACGACGGCGACGAGGACTACCTGCGGGCGGTGGCCAAGGAGGCGATGCGCCGGCGGCCGGTGATCCAGAACGTGGCCAGGAGGCTCACCGAGCCGACCGAGGTCGCCGGCTACCTGCTGCCGGCCGGCACGGTGGTCGCGCCGTCGATCTCGTTGGTGCACAAGGATCCCGAGTGGCACGAACAGCCGCGCGACTTCCGGCCGGAGCGGTTCGTCGGGCAGTCGCCGGAGGCGGGCACGTGGATCCCCTTCGGCGGCGGCGTGCGGCGCTGTCTTGGCGCCGGGTTCTCGCTGCAGGAGGCGGGCGCGGTCCTGCGGGCGGCGTTGACCAGGTACGACCTGCGCGCCGAGCGGGTGGTGCCGGAGCGGCGCAAGGTCCGCAACATCACCCTGGTGCCGGCCGACGGCGCCCGCGTCATCGCGACGCCGCGCCGGTCATAGGCGGCGGTTGGCCAGCACCGGGATGGCCTGCCTGGTCGTGCTCACCAGCGGCAGGTCCAGGTCGGTGACCAGCAGGTCCTGGCCGGCGCCTAGCTGGGCGACGAGCTCGCCGGTTGGCCCGGCGACCGTGCTGTACCCGATGCCGGTCGGTGCCTTCGGGTGCGCCGGCAGGCCGGCCGCCGCCGGATCCGCCTGACCGCAGGCCACCACCCAGCAGGTCGAGTCCAGCGCCCTGGCCCGCACCAGCAGCTCCCACTGCGCCCGTTTCCCCGCGCCCGCGCCCCAGGACGCCCCGAGCAGCACAGCGGTCGCCCCCTGGTCGGCCAGGCGGGTGAACAGCTCGGGGAAGCGGATGTCGTAGCAGGTCGCCAGGCCGAACGTGACGTCGTCGACGGTCACCGTGACCAGGTCGGCGCCGGGGGCCACCGTGGTGGACTCGCGGAAGCCGAACGCGTCGAACAGGTGGATCTTGTGGTAGCCGACGTGCTGGCCGCGGCCGGTGGCCAGCAGCGTGTTGTACACCCGGCCGTCGGCGGCCGGGGTGAACATGCCGGCGACCACGAGCACGTCGTGCTCGGCGGCGATCGCCGCGACCGCGCCGGCCCACGGCCCGTCGACCGGTTCGGCCAGCGGCGCCAGCCGGGTGCCGAAGCAGGCCATGGTCGCCTCGGGGAAGACCACCACCGCGGCGCCGGCCTCGGCCGCGGCGGCGACCGACGACCGGACGAGGTCGAGATTGGCGGCCGGTGACCCGGTCGACGTGATCTGGCTCAACGCGACCCGCACAGCGCCTCCCGAAGTGACCAATCCACCGACACGAGGATAGGTGCCCAGACTAGGGTCCAACCCCGTGCCCACCTTGTCCCTCCGTCGCGTCGCCGTGGCGTTGCTGGCGGTCGTGCCACTGGTCGGCGGCTGCACCGGCGACCCGGCGCCCCCGGCCTCCGGCGACCCCGACGGCACGTCGCTGGTGATCGCGGTGGCCGAGGAGCCGACCGAGCTGAGCCCGCTGGCCGGCTACGGCCAGGACGGCGCGGCCAAGATCTTCGACGGCCTGGTGGAACGCGACGTCGACCTGACCCTGCGGCCCGCGCTGGCCGTCGCGCCGCCGACCCCGTCGCCAGACGGTCGCACGTGGACGGTCCAGATCCGGCCGGGGGTGACGTTCTCCGACGGCACCCCGTTCGAGGCGCAGGACGTGGTCGCCACCTACCAGGCGATGCTCGACCCGGACAACGGATCCCCGGTGCGCCAACGGTTTCCGATGCTGCGGGCGGTGGTCGCGGAGAGCTCGTCGGTGGTCCGCTTCGAGCTGACCGGGCCGTACGCGCCGTTCCCGGAGCTGTTGGTGCTCGGCATCATGTCCAGCGAGTCGGTGGCCGACGGGCCGGCGGTGGGCACCGGGCCGTACACGGTGGCCGACTGGGAGCGCGGCGTGCGCCTGGTGTTGTCCGGCAACAAGAACTACTGGGACGGCGCGCCGTCGATCACCAAGGTGACCGTCGAGTTCGTCTCCGAGGACGAGGCGAGGGCCGACCGGCTGCGGGACGGCAAGATCGACGGCGCGGCGTTGCCGCCGCGGCTCGCGCGGGAGTTCGAGAACACCGACGGTCTGCGGATGGTGTCGCACAGCTCGGCGGACCTGCGCGCGGTCGTGCTGCCGACCGGGGACCCGGTGACCGGCGACCCGGCGGTGCGCCTGGCGCTCAACCACGCGATGAACCGCCAGGCGGCGGTGGACGACGTGCTCGCCGGGCACGGGCGGGTCGCCCACACGCCGATGCCGGCGGTGCTCGCCGAGTTCGTCGAGCCGGGCGCGGGGTTCGAGCACGACATCACCCGGGCGCTCGACCAGCTGGAGTCCAGCGGGTGGGTCACCGGTTCGGATGGCATCCGGACGCGTGGTGGTCAGGTCGCCAAGTTCACCCTGAGCTACCTGGCGACCGACACGGTGTCCGCGGACTTAGCGGAGGCGTTCGCCACGAACGCGCGGTCGATCGGCATCCAGGTCGACCTGGCGCCCGTGGCCCGCGACTCGCTCACCGGTGCCGCGCTGGTCTCCTTCGGCAACCCGTTCGACCCCGACCCGTTCCTCTACCCGCTGCTGCACTCCGGGGGAGACGCGCTGGGCGGCTACACCGACAAGACCGTCGACGAGGCGCTGGAGGTCGGCCGCACATCCACCGACCCCGCCCAGCGCGCGACCGCCTACCGCCGCCTGCAACGCGCCTACGTCACCGCCCCCGGCATGGTGGTCATCGCCGCCCCCGACCACACCTACGTGATCCGCGAGTCCTGGGACGGCTACCAGCCGGTCATCGACGCCACCACCACCGACGCCACCTGGGGCGCCTGGTGGAACCTCCAAACCTGGACCCCCCAGTAACCCACACCCCCTCGGCAAACCCCCATCCCCGCGCGAGTCCAACCCTCCTGCCACAGACGCGAGCACCCCAACCGTCGGTTGGGGTGCTCGCGAATGTTGGACTCGCGGGGTTAGCCGGCGTTGGTCAGGAGGATGTCGACGGCGCCGTCGTTGCGGGTGGTCTGGGGGACGATGTCCTCGTCGGGCGGGTAGAAGCCGTCGAGGCCGCCGCCGGAGGGGTACATCTCGAAGCAGTAGCTCAGCACCTTGTGGTTGCCCCACATCCAGTCATTGATGTCACCGTCGGTGATGTACAGGCCGCTGGACTGGTCGGGCGTGTACCCGTTCGACTCGGCCATCTCGGTGCCGATGGTTTCGAACCGGGTGTACTCCTCCTGGGTCATACCCTCAGTGACCTGGTCGTACGTGTGGCCGAACGGCCACAGCACCAGCTCGGAGAACGTGTGGAAGTCGATGTGCGCCGTGATCTGCTGCGCGTCGCCGACCACCCGCGAGTTCACCCAGTTCTGCACGGCCGTCACCTCGGGTGTGGACGCGGCGGCGGCGCCCCGGTAGGTCTCCGACGACGGCGACCCGCTGGACCCGCCACAGCAGCCCCACTTGTACGCGAAGTTGCGGTTGATGTCCGTGCCCACCGAGCCGTCCGAGTTCGGCTCGCGGTTCTTGCGCCAGCCCTGGTACTCACCGCCCGAGATGTCGAACTCGGCGCCGTCCGGGTTCAGCGTCGGAATCACCCAGATCTCCCGAGAATCCACGAATCCGGTGACAGTCGGGTCGCTGCCGTAACCATCCGTGAACCGGTTGATGATGCGCAGGCACATCTCCACCGTCAGGTGCTCCCGCGCGTGCATGTTGCAGGTGAACAGCACCTCGGGCTCGGCCTCGTCGGTCGCCACGTTGTCGCTGATCTTGACCAGCGGCAGGTCCCGCCCCTCGTACGAGGCGCCGACACTGGACACCGAGGTGACCGCCGCGTGCTCGGTCGCGGCCGCCTCGATCTCGGCGACCAGCTCGTCGTAGGTGTGGTACCCCTCGTCGCCCGCGGGGAAGTCGGCCGCGTCGGTCGCCGACGGGCCGCCGCTGCGCTTGGCCAGCTCGGCGTCGAGGTCACCGGTCAGCTCCGGGGTGAAGCCCCGCGCGCGTAACGCCGCCGCCTGCTCCGGGCTGGCCACGATCTCCATCACGCCCGACCGCACGCCCAGGACGTCCACTCCGGACCGGGCGACGTCGGTGCGCGCCTCGACATCCGTAGCGTCCGTCACTCGATAGAGCCCACGATCTGGTGATGCGGTCTCGGATGTGGTCTCCTGGGCTGCGGTCGCCGACCAGCCTGCGGCCACGGCCAACGTGACCGCGGTCGCCGCCGCGAGTACCCGACGTTTGCTCGACATGTGTCCCTCCCCGACTGGGTCCAGTGACGGCCGAGCCTGCTGACCGCGGTCGGCTGTGACAACCCGTCAATGGTTGGGCACACATCGCGCATGGTCGATCACCGACGAAGGTACTGGGCCGTTCGGCCGTGCGCCCCGACGGCTTAGGCTGGAGTCCCTGGCAGACCGATCGCCGACCGATCAAGAGGAAGCCGATGCTCAGCCGTACCGACCTGCGTGGTCGAGTCCCCTCCCCGGCCACGTTGCGCGCGATGATGCCGCGCGCCGAGACCGACGTGGACGCCGTGCTGCATCGGGTTCGCCCGATCGTCGACGACGTCCGTGAGCGCGGCGTACCCGCGGCGCTCGACTACACGGAACGTTTCGACAACGTGCGGCCGTCATCCATCCGGGTGCCCGACGATTCCCTGAAAGAGGCGCTCGACGGGCTTGACCCCGCCGTGCGGGCCGCTCTCGACGAAGCTGTCAAGCGGGCCAGGGCGGTTCATGCCGACCAGCGGCGCACGGACACCACCACCCAGGTCGTGCCGGGCGGCACGGTCACCGAACGGTGGGTGCCGGTCCGGCGGGTCGGGCTGTACGCGCCGGGCGGCCTCGCGGTCTACCCGTCGAGCGTGGTGATGAACGTCGTCCCCGCGCAGACCGCGGGCGTCGAGTCGCTCGTGGTCTGCTCGCCGCCGCAGGCCGACTTCGGCGGCCGGCCGCACCCGACGATCCTCGCCGCGGCCGCGCTGCTCGGGGTCACCGAGGTGTGGGCGGTCGGCGGTGCGCAGGCCGTCGCGCTGCTGGCCCACGGCGGGCAGGACACCAACGGCGCCGACCTCGAGCCGGTGGACATGGTGACCGGCCCCGGCAACGTCTACCTGACCGCCGCCAAGCGCCTGCTGCGCGGGCTGATCGGCATCGACTCGGAGGCCGGGCCGACCGAGATCGCGATCCTGGCCGACGACACCGCCGACCCGGTGCACGTCGCCGCCGACCTGATCAGCCAGGCCGAGCACGACACGCTCGCCGCGAGCGTGCTGGTCACCGACTCCGCCGAGCTCGCCGACCGGGTGGACGTCGAGCTCGCCAGGCAGGTCGGGCGCACCAAGCACACCGAGCGGATCACGGCCGCGTTGCGCGGCAAGCAGTCCGGCTGCGTTCTGGTGTCCACTGTGGAGGATGGATTGTCCGTTGTGGACGCCTACGCGGCGGAGCACCTCGAGGTGCAGACCAGGGACGCGGCCGGGGTGGCGGCCAGGGTCCGCGCGGCGGGCGCGATCTTCGTCGGCGCGCACAGTCCGGTCTCGCTCGGCGACTACTGCGCCGGCTCCAACCACGTGCTGCCCACCGGCGGCTGCGCGCGGCACTCGTCCGGGTTGTCGGTGCAGACCTTCCTGCGCGGCATCCACGTGATCGACTACTCCCGCGCCGCGCTCGAAGCCGTCGCGCCGCAGGTGGTCGCGCTGGCCAACGCCGAGGACCTCCCGGCGCACGGGCAGGCGGTCACCGCCCGGTTCGGCGGCGCCGAATGACCATCGGCGACGAGGTCGGGCTGGACGACCTACCGCTGCGGGCCGACCTGCGCGGCGCCAGCCCCTATGGCGCCCCGCAGTTGGACGTCCCGATCCGGCTCAACACCAACGAGAACCCCTATCCGCCGCCACCCGCGCTGGTCGCCGACGTGACCGAGGCGGTGGCCGAGGCGGCCGGCGGGCTGCACCGGTACCCGGACCGCGATGCCACCGCGCTGCGGGTCGACCTGGCGAACTACCTGACCTCGGCCACCGGGGTGCCGCTGAGCGTGGCGAACCTGTGGGCCGCCAACGGATCCAACGAGGTGCTACAGCAGATCCTGCAGGCGTTCGGCGGTCCTGGCCGCACCGCACTGGGGTTCGAGCCGTCGTACTCGATGCACCCGATCATCGCCGCCGGCACCCGCACCGAGTGGGCACCGACCCCGCGCCGGCCGGACTTCACGCTCGACACCGCCCGCGCCGCCGAGGTGCTCGTCCGCCGGCGGCCCGATGTCGCGTTCGTGACCAGTCCGAACAACCCGACCGGCGGGTCGATCCCGGTGGCCGGGCTGCGTGAGCTGATCGTCGCCGCACCCGGCCTGATCGTGGTCGACGAGGCCTACGCCGAGTTCTCCGCGCAGGCCAGCGCGGTCGGGCTGATCGAGGAGTTCCCGGCGAAGTTGATCGTGTCCAGGACGATGAGCAAGGCGTTCGCGTTCGCCGGTGGCCGGTTGGGATATCTCGCCGCCGCACCGGCCGTTGTGGACGCGTTGCAGCTGGTTCGGTTGCCCTATCACCTCTCCGCGCTCACCCAGGCGGCCGCGCGGGCCGCGCTGCGGCACGCGGAGGACACCCTGCGTTCGGTGCACGCGCTGTCCGCCGAACGCGACCGGGTGATGGAGTCGTTGCGGGACCAGGAGTTTGACGTTGTCCACAGTGACGCCAATTTCGTCCTCTTCGGACGATTCACGGACGCGCACACCACGTGGAAGTCCTATTTGGACCAAGGGGTGCTGATTCGCGACGTCGGCGTCCCGGCGTATCTGCGGGTTACCATCGGCACCCCGGCCGAGAACGACGCGTTCTTGGCCGCCAGTAAGGAGATCGTCAGGTGAATCGGGTCGGCAGGATCGAGCGGACCACGAAGGAGTCGTCGGTCGTGGTCGAGATCGACCTCGACGGGGCCGGCAAGGTCGACGTGTCGACCGGCGTGCCGTTCTACGACCACATGCTCACCGCGTTCGGTGTGCACGGCGCGTTCGACCTGTCGGTCAACGCGACCGGCGACATCGAGATCGACGCGCACCACACGGTCGAGGACGTGGCGATCGTGCTCGGTGAGGCGATCGGCAAGGCGTTGGGGGACAAGCACGGCATCCGCCGCTTCGGCGACGCGTGGATCCCGATGGACGAGACCCTGGCGCACGCCGCGGTCGACGTGTCCGGCAGGCCGTACTGTGTCCACTTGGGAGAGCCGGAGTCGATGACCGGCTTCACCGTCGGCGGCAACTACCCGACGGTGTTGAACCGGCACGTGTTCGAGTCGCTGGCCTTCCACGCGCGGATCGCGCTGCACCTGCGGGTGTTGCACGGGCGGGACCCGCACCACATCACCGAGGCGCAGTACAAGGCGTTGGCCAGGGCGCTGCGGGCCGCGGCCGAGCCGGACCCCCGGCTCACCGGAGTCCCCAGTACCAAGGGCGTGCTCTAGGCTGCGCGTCGTGTCCAAGGAAGTTGTCGTCATCGGCCTGCTCGCGGTCGCCGGGTTCCTGCTCGGCGGTGTCTACTCGACGTACCGGACGGCCAGGGGCCTGGCGATCCTGCTCGGCGTGGCCGCCGCGGTCGCGGTGGGCGGCGCGATCCTGTGGATGGCCAGCTGACGCGCTATTAGCGCAAGCGCTCCAGTTTGGCAAGAACGAACCCGAGCGAATGGACCATTCGCGCGGTCCGGCAGGGGGTCCCCTGGATTCAACGCTACCAGGAGGGACCGACAGTTTCGGGGGCGAACGTCAGGCGATGCCGCCCTCGGAGGCCGCGCGTAGCCGGGGCGCGCCGGGGCCCATGGCGGCCAGCGCGTCGTCCTTGTTCATCAGGTGGCAGGACTTCAGCGACAGGCAGCCGCAGCCGATGCAGGCCGACAGGCGGTCGCGCAGGCGTTGCATCGCGTCGATCCGCGCGTCCAACTCCCGGCGCCACACGTTGGACAGCCGCGACCAGTCGGCCTTGGTCGGGGTGCGGCCCTCCGGCAGGGTGGACAGCGCGTCGCGGATCTCCTCCAGGGACAGGCCGACGCGCTGCGCGGTGCGGATGAATGCCAGCCTGCGCAATACCGCACGGGCGTATTTCCGCTGGTTGCCGGTGGTGCGCTCGGAGGCGATCAGGCCGCGTTCCTCGTAGAAACGCAGCGCGGTGTGGGGCACACCACTACGCCTGACCACATCACCGATCGACAACATATCCGGCAGTTTCGGCACGTCCCGACCCTAACCGAAAACCTAGACAAAGGTGGAGAAGTCGTGCACTCGACGACTTGACCTCCAGTTCGCTCAAGGTTGCATGCTCGGTGACATGACACGAACGACACACGACCTGGCGGGTCTGTTCGAACGCATGACCGGCGACGAGAAACACACCTGGGCCGCCGCATCCACTGTGGATGTCCTGTGGGTGCTCTACGACCGGGTGCTGAACATCAGCCCGGACACCGTCGACGATCCAGACCGGGACAGGTTCCTGCTCTCCAAGGGACACGGCCCGATGGCCTACTACGCCGTGCTGGCGGCCAAGGGTTTCCTGGACCCCACGCTGCTCGACAACTGGTCCGCCGTCGACTCCCCGCTGGGCCAGCACCCCGACCGCGTGCTGGTCCCCGGCGTGGAGATCGGCTCCGGCTCGCTGGGCCACGGCCTCGGTCTCGGCGTCGGCACCGCGCTCGGCCTGCGCGCGCAGCGGCGGGACAGCCGCGTGGTCGTGCTCGTCGGCGACGGCGAGCTCGACGAGGGCAGCAACCACGAGGCCATCGCGCTCGCCGGTCGACTCGGGCTCGAGCGGCTGACCGTCGCCGCGATCGACAACGGGTCGGCCAGCCACGGTTGGCCGGGCGGCATCGCCCGCCGGTTCGCGGTCGAGGGCTGGCACACCGCCACCGTCGACGGCCGCGACCACGACGCGCTCCACCGCGCGTTCACCGACACCCACCCCGGCCGCCCGTCCGTCGTGGTGGCCACGATCCTCGCCGAGGAGTGGTGATGACCAGCCAACAGACCGACAAGCTCATGCGGACCGTGTTCGTCGACGTGGTGTCGGCCGCGCTCGACGAGGACCCGAGGCTCGCCGTGGTCACCGCCGACATCACCGCCGGCGCGTTCGCACAGGCGCGGGAGCGGCACCCCGATCGGGTGATCAACGTCGGCATCCGGGAGCAGGCGATGATCGGCGTCGCCGGTGGGCTCGCGCTCAGCGGGCTGCGGCCGGTGGCGCACAGCTACACGCCGTTCCTGATCGAGCGGCCGTTCGAGCAGCTCAAGCTGGACCTCGGACACCAGGGCGTCGGCGCGGTGCTGGCCAGCATCGGCGGCTCCTACGACACCCCGGCCATGGGGCGGACTCACCAGGGACCGGGGGACGTCGCGCTGCTGGACACGTTGCCCGGCTGGACCGTGCACGTGCCGGGGCATCCGGACGAGGTCGAGCCGCTGCTGCGTGCCGCGCTCGCCGGTTCCGGGAGGGTGTACTTGCGACTGTCCACCAGGGAGAACGCGACCGCGTATCCGACCGGGCGGTTCACCATGGTGCGCAAGGGAAGCCGGGGGGTCGTGCTCGCGGTCGGGCCGATGCTGGACCCGGTGCTCGCCGCGACGTCCACTATGGACGTCTCGGTGCTCTATGCCAGCACGGTGCGGCCGTTCGACCACGATGGACTGCGCGCGGCGGTCGCCGGGGCCACGGCCGACGTCGTGCTGGTCGAGCCCTACCTGGCCGGGACGTCCGCGCATGCGGTGGGGGAGGCGTTGGTCGACCTGCCGCACCGGGTGCGGTCGCTCGGGGTGCGCCGGGACATCGAGGTGCGCGCGTACGGCGAGGCGGCCGACCACGACGCGGTGCACGGGCTGGACGCGGTCGGGATCGCGGCGGCGGTGCGCGGGTTCCTTGGCTGAGTTGGCCATCCGTGGTCACCCGACCACGGATGGTGGGGGCGGGTGCGTCGACTGTGGAGGGTGACGAGCGGGGGCTGGCCGCCCGCCTGTTGGCCGTGGGGCATCGGGCGCCGGGGATCTCGTAGCCTGGGGGCGTGACACGAGTCGTCGTACTGGACTATGGATCCGGCAACCTTCGGTCGGCGGAGCGCGCGCTGCGTCGGGTCGGGGCGGAGGTCGAGGTCACGGCCGACCATCGGGCGGCGCTGAAGTGCGCCGGGCTGGTGGTGCCGGGGGTGGGGGCCTTCGCCGCGTGCATGGCGGGGCTGAGCTCGGTGCACGGGGAGCGGGTCATCGGTCAGCGGCTGGCCGGTGGGCGACCGGTGCTCGGCGTGTGTGTCGGGATGCAGATCCTGTTCGAGCGGGGCATCGAGCACGGGGTCGAGACGGCCGGCTGCGGTCAGTGGCCGGGGACCGTGGCCCGGCTGGAGGCCGAGGTCGTGCCGCACATGGGGTGGAACACCGTGCGCGCGCCGGCGGGGTCGGTGTTGTTCGACGGGATGGACGACGACGCCCGGTTCTATTTCGTGCACTCGTATGCGGCGTTGACGTGGGATCTCGTTCCGGAGCCGCCGATGCCGGCGCCGATGGTGACCTGGGCGACGCACGGTGCCGATTTCGTCGCGGCGGCGGAGAACGGTGCGTTGTCGGCCACGCAGTTTCACCCGGAGAAGTCCGGGGACGCCGGCGCGCAATTGTTGACGAACTGGCTTAAAAGCCTCGATTGATTGTTTTTTCGAATCGGGAATCGGTGTTGGCCTGGCCTCCGGCCCCCGGTGACCAGCTTACCGGATGGGACCGACAGTTCTCGGTGAGCGGTGCGGGTGCGCTAGCGGGACTGATAGCGCGACTGATCAGAGGGACTGATCGGATAGGTGCCGTTCGGCGATAGGACAGGTCGGTTGGGGGAAATCGCTCGATGTGGGACTTCGGGTGTTGTGCTGTGGGTGCAAGCAAATAGCGTTCCGGCCATGGAGGATCGGGAACCAACGGTACGTAGTCGGGAGCTGGGCGAAGGCCTTCGCCGGGCGATGGAGTGTGGCGGGTTTCATGCCAGTGGGGTCGCGCGTGAGCTGGGCTGGAGTCCCAGCCGCGTCTCGCGCATCCTGTCCGGGAAGCGCGGTGGGTCCAGCCACGACGTCGCCTCGTTCATCGCCGTCTGTGGGGTGCGGGGCGACGAGCGGGAACGGCTCATGGGGCTGAGCGTCGACCACGGGCCGGGGTGGCACATCCACCACCACCCCGCGCTGCCCCGCCGGCTGCGCACGCTCGTCGACCACGAACGCCGGGCGCTGAGCGTCGACGCGTTCCACGGGAGCACCCTGCCCGACCTGCTGCAGACCAGGAACTACGCGACCGCCCTGCTCGACGCCAACCCGAACGTGCTGCGCTGGGACGTCGCCGACCGGGTGGCCGGCACGCTCGAGCGGCAGCGGATCTTCGACGCCGACGACGTGCCGGACTGCACCTTCTACGTGCACGAGTTCGTGCTGCACACGCCCGTCGGCGGCGCCGCGGTGATGTCCGAGCAGCTGTACTCGCTGCTCCGCCGGTCGGTCCGGCCGACGGTCTCGCTGCGGATCGTGCCCCGCACCGCCGGCGCGCACGCCGCCATGGCGGGCGCGTTCACCCTGCTCAACGTGCGGGACTTCAAGCGGATCGTGTTCCTCGACGGGGAGGTCGCGAGCCACTTCCTGGAAGCGCCCGGCGAGGTCAACGCCTACCGCACCGTGCTGCGCCAGCTCGGTGTCGTCGCCCTGGACGAGGTCCGCTCGCGGGAGCTGATCGCCAAGCTGGCGACCAAGCTCTACGGCGTCCTCGATACCCTGCCACGGTGACGTTCACGCTCCTTCCCGCCGTCGATGTCCGCGACGGCAAGGCCGTTCGCCTGCTCCAGGGCCGTTCCGGCACCGAGACCGGGTACGGCGACCCGTGGGACGCCGCGCTCACCTGGCAACAGGACGGCGCCGAGTGGATCCACCTGGTCGACCTCGACGCCGCGTTCGGCACCGGCGACAACCGGGCCCAGCTCGCCGACATCGTCGGGCGCCTGGACGTCAAGGTCGAGCTGTCCGGCGGCATCCGGGACGACGACTCGCTGGCGGCCGCGCTGGCCACCGGGTGCGCGCGGGTGAACCTCGGCACCGCTGCGCTGGAGAACCCGGAGTGGTGCGGGAGGGTCATCGGTGAGTTCGGCGACCGGGTGGCCGTCGGGCTGGACGTGCGCATCGGCGACACCGGTGAGCACCGGCTGGCCGCCCGCGGCTGGACCGAGGACGGCGGCCTGCTCTGGGACGTCCTCGCCCGGCTCGAGCGGGACGGGTGCTCCCGCTACGTGGTCACCGACGTCACCAAGGACGGCACGCTGGACGGTCCCAACCTGGCGCTGCTGCGCGACGTGTGCGCCAGGTCGAGCGCGCCGGTGATCGCGTCCGGTGGGGTGTCCAGTGTGGACGATCTGCGGGCACTCGCCGGCCTCGCCGACATCGGCGTCGAGGGCACGATCATCGGGAAAGCGCTGTACACCAGGGCGTTCACTATGCCTGAGGCGCTGGCGACCGTGCGGGAACAGTGACCGCCAGGCACAGGGAGCCGTCCGCGCCGCGGAAGCGTTTGCTGCTGCCGATCACGATCCGGCCGGTGAGGCCGTACTTCTTCTTCAGCACCCGACGGCCGTGCTCGGTGCCCTCGGCGTCGAGGATCCGCGCGGTCCCCGTCACCGAGGCGCCGCGGGTGCGCCCGCGCGCGTCGCACTCGGTGAGCTCGACCCGCGGGTTGTTGCGCACCCGCTTGACCTTGCCGGCCGTCGACTGTGTCCAGATGATCAGCTCGTCGCCGTCGCGGGCTACCCAGACCGGGGTCGGCATGGGCGTGCCGTCCCGGCGGAACGTGGTGACCAGCACATAGCTGCTGCGGCCGAGCCGGTCGATGTCGGTTGTCATGTCGTTAACGCTAGAGCTCGGTTGCTGTGAGTGTTCTCAGGGCGTGCGGCGGCGCAGGGTCGCCGCGCCGAGCACAAGTGCCAGCGCCACGCAGCAGGCGACGATGAGCAGGTTGCGCACGAGCGTGCCGTCGATATCACTCGATCGAGTGACGGAGTCGAGCGCGTCCACCGCGTAGGACAGCGGCATGACGTTCGACAGCCACTCCAGCACCGGCGTCATCGACTCCCTGGGCGCGAACAGCCCGCACAGCAGTACCTGCGGCATGACGATCGCCGGCATGAACTGGACCGCCTGGAACTCGGTGCGGGCGAACGCGCTGGCCAGCAGGCCGAGCGCGGTGCCGAGCAGCGCGTCGAGCACGGCGATCACCAGCAGCAGCCACACCGAGCCGGTGATCTCCAGGCCGAGCCAGGTCAGCGAGATGACCGCGGCCACCAGTACCTGCAGCACCGCGACCAGCCCGAACGCGATCGCGTAGCCGAGCAGCAGGTCGAACTTGCCGATCGGCATGGTCATCAGCCGCTCGAGCGTGGCCGTGGTGCGTTCCCGCAGCGTGGTGATCGAGGTGACGATGAACATGATCGCGAACGGGAAGACCGCGAGCAGCGCCGGCGCGGCCGCGCTGAACGCCTGCTCGGAGTTGAAGACGTACCGAAGCAGGATCATCAGCAGCGACGGCAGCAGGATCATCAGTGCCACGGTCCGCCGGTCGTGCCGCAGCTGGGTGAGGATGCGCCGCGCGGTGGCCAGAGCGAAGGTGTTCACGCCGCCTCCTGTTCCCGGACCAGGCGCAGGAACGCCTGCTCGAGATCGTCGGCGTCGGTGCGCGCGCGCAGTGCCGCCGGGGTGTCGTCGGCGAGGATGTGGCCCTCGCGCATCAGCAGCAGGCGCTCGCAGCGGGCGGCCTCGTCCATCACATGGCTGGAGACCAGCAGCGTGACGCCCTGGTCGGCCAGTGAGCGGAACAGCGCCCACAGCTCCTCCCGCAGCACCGGGTCGAGCCCGACGGTCGGCTCGTCGAGCACCAGCAGCCGCGGCCGGCCCAGCAGCGCGACCGCGAGGCTCGCCCGGTTGAGCTGGCCGCCGGACAGCTCGCCGACCAGGTGGTCGGCGTGGGTGCCGAGACCGACCTCGTCGATGACCCGCTCGACGTCGTCCTTGGGGGCACGCAGGATCGCGGCGAAGTAACGGAGGCTCTCGCGGACCGTGAGGTCGGCGTAGACCGAGGGGTTCTGGGTGGCGTAGCCGATCCGGTCGCGCAACTGCGGGCTGCCGGCCGGTTCACCGAGCACGGTCACCTCGCCCGCCTCGACGAGCTGGACCCCGACCACGGCGCGCATGAGCGTCGTCTTGCCGCAGCCGGACGGGCCGAGCAGCCCGGTGATCGTGCCGCTCGGCACGGAGAAACCCACGTCGTGCAGGACCACTCGTGGTCCACGCCGGACCCGCAGCCCGGCGGCAACGATGGCAAAATTAGTCACGTGTTTAATTCTGCGCCCGCTGAGATCCGCGCGTCAAGCCGGACGGGCGGATTGACCCGATCTGGGCAGGTGGGAACGCGCCGAGGAAAGCCCTGAATGCCCCATTCGGGACGCTCAACGTCCGCAATGAGGCATTCAGGGCTTTCGGGGTGGGTGGGGTCAGGCGTCGAAGTAATACTGGATTACGGGGGCTACCAGGGCGATGACCTCGTCCTCGCTGGCCGAGGCGATGGGCTCGGCGCCGATGATGTGCCGCATCATCACCAGCCCGATCATCTGCGACGCCGCGCCGGTCACCCGGACCGGCGGCACGTCCAGCGCGGCGGCCACCTTCGCCAACACCGCGTTCTCCATGAACTGGCGCAGCTGGGCGGCCACCTCCTGGCTGCTGGCCACCGAACGGATCAGCGCGAAGAACGGCAACCGCGTCGACTGCTCGCGCCACAGGCCGAGGAACAGCCGCACGATCCGCTCGCCGATCTCCGCCCGGGGACCGTGCAGCACGGTGTCCACCAGCGTCGTCGGGTTGAACGGCAGGTTCAGCGCGGCCACGAAGATCTGGTCCTTCGCGCCGAAGAAATGGTGCACCAGCGCCGGGTTCACCCCGGCCTCGGCCGCGATGCCCCGGATCGTCGTGGCGGTGTAGCCCTTCGCCGCGAACTGGTTGCGCGCGGCCGCCAGGATCTCCTCGCGGGTCTGGGTCTGGCCCGGCCGTCTACCGGTTCGCGCCACCTCGGCTCCTCTCGTTCACCCCGCCAGTATCCTCGACGGCATGTCGGTCGCGGTGCGTGTGATCCCCTGTCTGGACGTCGACGCGGGTCGGGTCGTGAAAGGGGTCAACTTCACCAACCTCGTCGACGCCGGCGATCCGGTCGAGCTGGCCGCCGCCTACGACGCCGAGGGCGCGGACGAACTGACCTTTCTGGACGTCACCGCCTCCTCGGCCGACCGGGAGACCACGTTCGACGTCGTCCGGCGCACCGCCGAGCAGGTGTTCATCCCGCTGACCGTCGGCGGCGGCGTGCGCGCGCCGTCCGATGTGGACCGTCTACTGCGGGCGGGCGCGGACAAGGTCTCGGTGAACACCGCCGCGATCCTGCGCCCGGAGCTGTTGCGGGAGTGCTCCCAGCGCTTCGGCGCGCAGTGCGTGGTGCTGTCGGTCGACGCGCGCCGGGCGCGTACCCCGTCCGGGTTCGAGGTGACCACCCACGGCGGTCGGGAGGGCACCGGCATCGACGCGGTCGAGTGGGCCGCACGCGGCCAGGAGCTCGGTGTCGGCGAGATCCTGCTCAACTCCATGGACGCCGACGGCACCAAGGCGGGCTTCGACCTGGAGCTGATCAAGCTGGTGCGCGCGGTGGTGGACGTCCCGCTGATCGCCAGCGGGGGCGCGGGCGCGGTCGACCACTTCCCGCCCGCGGTGGCCGCCGGCGCCAACGCGGTCCTGGCCGCCAGCGTGTTCCACTTCGGACAGTTGCGCATCGGTGAGGTCAAGGACGGTCTGCGCGCGGCCGGGGTGGTCGTGCGATGACCACATTGGACCCGGCGATCGCCGCCCGGCTCAAGCGCACCGCCGACGGGCTGGTGTGCGCGGTCGCGCAGCGGCGGGGCACCGGCGAGGTGCTGATGGTCGCCTGGATGAACGACGAGGCGCTGCACCGCACGCTCACCACCCGCGAGGCGACCTACTTCTCCCGCAGCCGGGGACGCCTGTGGGTGAAGGGGGAGACCTCCGGGCACACCCAGTACGTGCACGAGGTCCGGCTCGACTGCGACGGCGACACCGTGCTGCTGGTGGTCGACCAGCGGGGCGCCGCCTGCCACACCGGCGCGGCCACCTGCTTCGACGAGGACGTCCTGCTCAGTCGATCCGGCCGTTGATGTAGCGCTGCAGCGTCGGCGCGACGGCGCTCACCATGGTCTCGATGTCGGCCGTCGCGAGCGGCGGGAACTGCGCGACGTAGCGCACCATGCCCATGCCGATCAGCTGGGTGGCGACCAGCGTGGCCCGGAAGTCGAGCTGGTCGGGGGCGACCTTGACCAGGATCCGCGCGACCACGTGCTTGACGATGAAGTCCCGCAGCGCCATGGAGGCCTGCTCGTGGCTGGTGATGCTGCGCACCAGCGCGGTGAACATGCCGCCGCCGGAACGGTCCCAGTTGGTCAGGAACGCGCGCACGATGCGTTCGCCGAGCAGGTCGACCTCGCCGTCGAGCACCTGCTCGACGACGTCCTGCGGGTTGAACGGCAGCTTGAGCACCGACTCGGCGAACAGGCCCTCCTTGCCGCCGAACCAGTGGTTGACCATGGCCGCGTCGACCTGCGCCCGCGCGGCGATCGCCCGGACGGTGGCCCCGTCGTAGCCCTGCTCGATGAAGACCTCGCGCGCCGCGGTGACCAAGGCGGCGCGGGTGTCGGCCCCGCCCGGCCGGCGGCCGCGCCGGCGCGGGGCATCGCTGTTGGCGGCCTTGCTCACGGCATCATCATCGGACACCGTGTCAATGTTTTCAACATATGGTGAATTTGCCTCGTCGGGTTCGGCACCCACGCGTTCGTGGCTGGGCATCGGCGGGACAATAGCCGCTATGTCCAGTGTGATCGAGTCAAGAACCGCGCCGCGTGGACTGGGGGTGGTCAGCCCGACCCGCGAGGAGTTCCACCGGCTGGCCGCCGATCACCGCGTCATTCCCGTCGTCCGGCGGCTGCTCGCCGACGCCGAGACCCCGGTCGGCGTGTACCGCAAACTCGCTCAGGGCCGTCCCAACACCTACATCCTCGAGTCCGCCGAGAACGGGCGCTCCTGGTCGCGCTGGTCGTTCATCGGCGTGCGCAGTACCGCCGTGCTCACCGAACGTGACGGCAAGGCCCACTGGGCGGGCACCCGGCCGGTCGGCCTGCCCGAGACCGGCGACCCGCTGGCCGCGCTCCGGGAGACCGTCGAGATCCTGCGCACCGAGCCGCTGCCCGGCCTGCCGCCGCTCACCGGCGGCATGGTCGGCTACGTCGGCTACGACGCCGTCCGCAGGCTGGAACGGCTGCCCACCCTCACCGAGGACGACCTGCGGCTGCCCGAGCTGGCGATGCTGTTGTCCACCGACCTGGCCGCGCTCGACCACCACGAGGGCACCATCACGCTCATCTCCAACGCCGTCAACTGGGACGACAGCCCGGAGCGGGTGGACGCCGCCTACGACGACGCGGTCGCCCGCCTCGGCCGGATGACCGAGCAGCTCCAGCAGCCGGCGCCACCCACCGTCGCGGTGTTCGAGCAGCCGGCGCCCGAGTTCACCCGCAGGCGGTCCACCGACGACTACACCGCCGCCGTGCGCACCGCCAAGGAGGCCATCCGCGCGGGCGAGGGCTTCCAGGTCGTGCTGTCCCAGCGCTTCGAGATGCCGACCGAGGCCGACCCGCTCGACGTCTACCGCGTGCTGCGCACCACCAACCCCAGCCCGTACATGTACCTGCTGCGCCTGGACGGCTTCGACATCGTCGGGTCCAGCCCGGAGTCGCTGGTCACGGTGCGCGACGGGGTGGCCACCACCCACCCGATCGCCGGCACCCGGTGGCGGGGCGTCGACCCCGACGAGGACGCCATCCTCGAGAAGGACATGCTCAACGACGACAAGGAACGCGCGGAGCACGTCATGCTCGTCGACCTCGGGCGCAACGACCTCGGCCGGGTCTGCCGCCCCGGCAGCGTGCACGTGGTCGACTTCTTCCGGGTCGAGCGCTACAGCCACGTCATGCACATCGTGTCCACCGTGACCGGCACGCTCATCGACGGGCGGACGGCCTTCGACGCGGTCACCGCGTGCTTCCCCGCCGGCACCCTGTCCGGCGCGCCCAAGCCCAGGGCCATGGAGCTCATCGAGGAGCTCGAGCCCACCCGCCGAGGGCTCTACGGCGGCGTCGTGGGCTACCTCGACTTCGCCGGCGACGCGGACACCGCCATCGCCATCCGCACCGCGCTCATCCGCGACGGGGTGGCCTACGTGCAGGCCGGCGCGGGCATCGTGGCCGACTCGAACCCCGCCGCCGAGGACACCGAGTGCGTGCACAAGGCTCTGGCCGTGCTCAGTGCCATCGCGACCGCGCGCACCATCCGCCCCGCCGACGGCCCGGCAGATGGCTGACCGTCGTCCACAGTGGATCGTCTGGCCGCTGCTGCTCGCCGCGGCGGTGGCGTTCCTGGCCTCGACCGGTCTGGCCGACGGACCGGACTCCGGCGGCGGACTCGCGCTGGTCGCGCTCGCCGGCGCGGGCGGCACGATCGCGGCCAGCGGCTGGGCACGGCGCGTGGTCGGCGCGCTGGTCGTGCTGGCCGGCCTGCTGGCCGGCTGGCAGGCGTTGGCCGCCTCCGGTGGCGGGCTCGGCCGCTGGGTGGCGTTGCTCGGCGCGCTGTCGCTGGTGGCGGCCGGATCGCTGGTGATCCGGTTCACGGCCAGGCTACCCACGCTGGGGGCGAGGTATCGGTCGGCTAACGCGCGCACCGTGTCCAGCGATCCGGACAAGGACATGTGGGACGGTTTGAGCGACGGCCGAGACCCGACCATGGGCAAGGCGGAGAATGAACACTGAGCGTGGACCCGGTAACGAGTCGTCGCCCGGTGCGGGGTTAGCATCCCTTTGGCGGGAAGGGGTAAAGCTGGTGACTGATAGCACCTGCGACACATCGGACGTGACGTTCGCGCCACGGCCGAGCAACGCCGGCGAGTGTGGCCAGTGGTGAGTGTTCTCGAGTCGATCATCGAGGGCGTGCGCGCCGACCTCGCGGTGCGCGAGGCCGAGCTCCCGTTCGACACCGTGAAGGAGCGGGCCGCCAAGGCGGCGCCGCCGAGGGATGCCATCGCCGCGCTGCGCGGCTCGGGCATCGGGGTGATCGCCGAGGTCAAGCGGCGCAGCCCGTCCAAGGGCGACCTCGCGTCGATCGCCGACCCGGCCGCGCTGGCCAAGGACTACGCCGACGCCGGCGCCCGGGTGATCAGTGTGCTCACCGAGCAGCGGCGCTTCGGCGGCTCGTTGGCCGACTTCGACGCGGTGCGGGCCGTGGTCGACGTTCCGTTGCTGCGCAAGGACTTCGTGGTCGGGCCCTACCAGGTACACGAGGCCAGGATGCACGGCGCCGACCTGGTGCTGCTGATCGTGGCCGCCCTGGAGCAGAACGCCCTGGTGTCGCTGCTGGACCGGGTCGAGTCGCTCGGCATGACCGCGCTGGTCGAGGTGCACACCGCCGAGGAGGCCGACCGGGCGCTGGAGGCCGGCGCGTCGGTCATCGGCATCAACGCCCGTGACCTGCACACCCTCGAGGTCGACCGCGAGGCCTTCGGCCGGCTGGCCCCCGGGCTGCCCTTCGAGGTGCTCAAGATCGCCGAGTCCGGCATCCGCGGCCCCGGCGACCTGATGACCCACGCCGGCGCCGGCGCCGACGCCGTCCTGGTCGGCGAGAGCCTGGTCGCGAGCCCGGACCCCAAGGCCGCGCTGATCCAGCTGGTCACCGCCGGCTCGCACCCGGCCTGCCCGAGGCCGAGCCGGTGACCTCGGACGACACGGGCTCGGGTAAGGACGGCGAGAGTCCGGAGCCCGACCAGCACGAGCACAGCGAGCACGACCCCGACCACGGTCACTTCGGCCCGTACGGCGGCCGGTTCCTCCCCGAGGCGCTCATCGGCGCCATGGACGAGCTGGCCGCCGTGTACGAGAAGGCCCGGCTGGACCCGGACTTCATCGACGAGCTCAACCGGCTGCTGCGCGACTACGCCGGCCGGCCGTCGCTGCTCACCGAGGCGCCCCGGTTCGCCGAGCACGCGGGCGGCGCGCGGGTGTTCCTCAAGCGCGAGGACCTCAACCACACCGGCTCCCACAAGATCAACAACGTCCTCGGGCAGGCGTTGCTCACCAAACGGATGGGCAAGAAGCGGGTCATCGCCGAGACCGGCGCCGGCCAGCACGGCGTGGCCACCGCGACCGCGTGCGCGCTGATGGGCCTGGAGTGCGTCGTCTACATGGGCGAGGTCGACACCCAGCGCCAGGCACTCAACGTCGCCAGGATGCGGCTGCTCGGCGCCGAGGTCATCCCGGTGACCGCCGGCTCACGCACCCTCAAGGACGCCATCAACGAGGCGCTGCGCGACTGGGTCGCCAACGTCGCGACCACCCACTACCTGCTGGGCACCGCCGCGGGCGCACACCCGTTCCCGATGATGGTGCGCAACTTCCACAAGATCATCGGCCAGGAGGCCCGCGCGCAGATCCTCGAGCAGGCAGGCCGGCTGCCCGACGTGGTCACCGCGTGTGTCGGCGGCGGATCCAACGCCATCGGCATCTTCCACGGCTTCCTCGACGACCCGTCGGTGCGCCTGGTCGGCCTTGAGCCGGGCGGCCGGGGTGTCGAGCCCGGTGAGCACGGCGCCACGCTCAGTGAGGGCAGCCCCGGCATGCTGCACGGCGCGCTGTCCTACCTGCTGCAGGACGAGGACGGCCAGACCATCGAGGCGTACTCGATCTCCGCCGGCCTGGACTACCCCGGCGTCGGCCCGGAACACGCCTGGCTCAAGGACACCGGCCGCGCGGAGTACTTCCCGGTCACCGACGCCGAGGCGATGGACGCGTTCCAGCTGCTGTCCAGGACCGAGGGCATCATCCCGGCGATCGAGTCCGCGCACGCGCTGGCCGGCACCCTGCGGCTGGGCAGGGAGCTGGGGCCGGACGGGTTGATCGTGGTGTGCCTGTCCGGGCGTGGGGACAAGGACATGGACACCGCGGCCAAGTACTTCGGCTTCATGGAGAGTTGATGTCTCGCCTCGATCCGGTGTTCGCCCGTACCCGCGCGGAGAACCGCGCGGCCCTGATCGGCTACCTGCCGGCCGGGTACCCGACCGTGGACGGCTCGGCAGAGCGGCTCGCCGCGATGATCGACTCCGGCTGCGACGTCGTCGAGGTGGGCGTGCCCTACTCCGACCCGGTGATGGACGGCCCGACCATCCAGGCGGCCGCCGACCAGGCGTTGCGTGGCGGTTTCCGGCTGCGGGACGTCTTCCGCGTGGTCGAGCACGTGTCCTCGGCCGGCGGGCAGGCGGTCGTGATGACCTACTGGAACCCGGTGCACCGCTACGGGGTGGACCGGTTCGCCAGGGACCTCGCCGCCGCGGGTGGGCTGGGCATCATCACCCCCGACCTCATCCCGGACGAGGCGGCCGACTGGATCGCCGCCGCGCAGACCCACGACCTGGACCGGATCTTCCTGGTCGCGCCGTCCTCCAGCGCCGAGCGGATCGCCGTCACCGCCGCCGCGACCACCGGCTTCCTGTACGCCACCGCCGTGATGGGCGTGACCGGCGCCCGCGACCAGGTCGACGACGCGGCCGCTGATCTCGTGTCCCGCGCCCGCGAGTGCACCGACCTGCCGATCGCCGTCGGGCTCGGGGTGCGGTCGGGGGAGCAGGCGGCCGAGGTCGCCGGGTTCGCCGACGCGGTCGTGGTCGGCTCGGCGTTCGTGTCCAAGGCCACCGAGGTGGCCGGGGTGCGCGAGCTCGCCGAGGAACTCGCCGCCGGCGTGCGGCGCCCGGTGGTCACCAGCTGACTCGTCCCGGCACCCGCCGGGACGGACGCCGCTAGGGCGACCCATTGTGTACGGCGTCACGGCCGACCGTTACGGTGACGCGCGTGAACGTGGCGTCCAGTGTCTTCCTGGCGAACATCCCGAGCCCCGACCGCGGTGTCTGGGAGCTCGGGCCCATCCCGTTGCGGGCCTACGCGCTGTGCATCATCGCGGGCATCATCGTGGCGATCTGGTGGGGCGAGCGGCGGTGGGCCGCCCGCGGCGGCCAGCCAGGCACGATCGTGGACATCGCGGTGTTCGCGGTGCCGTTCGGCCTGGTCGGTGGGCGTCTCTACCACGTGGCGACCGACTACCACCGGTACTTCGGCGAGGGCCGCAACCCGCTGGACGCGTTGCGCATCTGGGACGGCGGCCTCGGCATCTGGGGCGCGATCGCGCTCGGCGCGGTCGGCGCGTGGATCGGCTGCCGGGTCAAGAAGGTGCCGCTGCCGGTGTTCGCGGACGCGGTGGCGCCCGGCATCGTGGTCGCGCAGGCCATCGGCCGGGTCGGCAACTACTTCAACCAGGAGCTCTACGGCGGGCCGACCGACCTGCCGTGGGGCCTGGAGATCTACCGGCGGATGAACGGCGCCATCGAGGACAACCTCAACGGTGTCGCGGAGAACCACATCCCGATCGAGGTCGTGCACCCGACGTTCCTCTACGAGCTGCTGTGGAACCTCGCGGTCGCCGCGTTGGTGGTGTGGGCCGACCGGCGGTTCCGGCTCGGGCACGGGCGCGCGTTCGCGGTCTACGTCGCTGGCTACACCCTGGGCCGTGGGTGGATCGAGCTGATGCGCACCGACGAGGCCACGCAGGTCTTCGGGATGCGGATCAACGTGTGGGTGTCGATCCTGGTGTTCCTCGGCGCGATCGCCTACCTGATACTGGCCAAGTCCCGTGGTCCACGGGAGGATCTGGCGGCCATCCAGCAGACCCCGCCGGACACCGACGCGGACGCCGCGACCGCCGCTGATCCGGACGAGGCCAAGGACACCGACGCCAAGGACACCTCGGACGCCGAGGACACCGACGCCGAGAAGTCGGCCGACAAGGCCGAGGACAAGCCAGCCGAGGGCGAGCCGGCCAAGAAGTCGGACCCGGTGGAGAACGCGGACGCCGAGAAGTCGGACGTGACTGAGGAAACGGACGCCGAGAAGTCGGACGTGGCGAAGTCGGACGTGGCGAAGTCGGACACGGTCGACGACACAGGCGACGAGGCGGACGCGGAGAAGGCCGACGCCGAGCCGGCCAAGGAGCCGAGTTCCGCCGGCGGCAAGGAGTCCTGACCCAGCACCGGAACGCTTCGCCGCGGTGCGGCTCCGGCCGCGATGCCCTGAATGAGGCATTGGCGACGCTCAACGTCCCGAATGAGGCATTCAGGGCAGTTGACCTAGGTGCGGGACACCAGGCCGCGGGCGGTCACCAGCGGCAGGTCCAACGACGTCAGCAGGCCCGGCGGGGCGGCCACGACCGCCGGGATCGCGTTGACCAGGCGCATCGCCGTCGCCTTGAGTCCGCCGGTGTTGTGGTCGCCGTCGCTGGCGCGCAGCTGGAGGTCCAGCACGCAGTTGGGCTCCCCGGTCAGCTCGACCCGGTAGCCGCCCTGTCCGGTCGGCTGCGGCCAGTCGTCGCCGAGGTCTGCCCGCAGCCGGGTGACGTGTTCGAGCACGCAGATCGCCCGGCCGCCGACCATGCCGCGCACCTCGAACCGCAGGGCCGCCGCCGTGCCGGCCTCGATGGTGCCGGCCGCGATCTCGAACGTCTCCGGCGCCGGCAGCCGGGTGACCTCCTGCTCGACCTCGTCGAGCACGATCCCGAGCCCGGCGGCCAGCTGCTGCACGACGCTGCCCCAGCCGAGCGTGAGCACCCCGGGCTGGAGCAGGATCGGCGTCTGGTCCATCGGCCCGCCGAAACCCATGATGTCGAACAGCACCTTGGGGTTGTGGTAGGTCGAGTAGTCCAGGATCTCCAGGCACCGCACCTGGTCGACCCGCTGGCAGATCGACGTGAGCACCAGCGGCAGCCAGTCGTTGGCGAACCCGGGGTCGATCCCGTTGACCCACAACGACGCGCCGCCGTCGACCGCGGCCTGGCGCACCGGGTCGATCAGCTCGGCCGGCAGCACCCCGTCCGGGAACTGCAGGAACACCGGGCCGCTGGACACCACGTTGATCCCGGCGCGCAGGAACCGCGCCAGGTCCTCGAGCGCCTCGCCGAGACGGTCGTCGGCCATCGCGGTGTGCACCACGCAGTCTGGCTTGCTGGCGATGAGCGCGTCGGCGTCGTGGGTGGCCAGCACGCCGAGGTCGCGGCCGAGTCCGGCGAGCCGGCCGGCGTCGACGCCCACTTTGTCCATTGAGGACACCCAGACGCCGGTGAGCGTCAGGTCCGGCCGGGCGTCGATCCCGGCGAGCGCGTGCCGGCCGACGTTTCCGGTGCTCCACTGCACCACGCGGTAGGTCATAGCTCAGGAAGTCTATGGGCGGCCGGCCTGATCCGGGTCGGCGTGACGACGAGGTTTCCGTTGTCCGTCGTGAGGATCTCGACGTCGGCGGCGTAGCGCAGCTCGACGGTCTCGCGGGTGAGCACCTCCTCCGGCGTGCCGTAGCCGACCACCGTGCCGCCGTGCAGCAACAGCACCCGATCGGCGTACTGGGCCGACAGCGTGAGGTCGTGCAGGGTGCTGACCACCGTCGCGCCGTCCTCGGCCCGCAGCCGGTCGACCAGCTCCAGCAGGGCCTGCGCGTGCCCGATGTCCAGGCCGGTGGTCGGCTCGTCGAGCAGCAGCACGCCTGCCTGCTGGGCGAGCACCCTGGCCAGCACCGCCCGCTGCCGCTCCCCACCCGACAGCGTGTGCAGCGCCCGGCCGGCCAGCTCACCGAGATCGAGCCGGTGCAACGACTCCTCGACGATCGCCAGGTCGGCACGGCGCTCGCGGGCCAGCGGCGCCAGGTGCGGGGTGCGGCCGAGCAGGACGTAGTCGGTCACCGTCAGGCGTTCGGGCAGCTGCGGGTTCTGTGGGGCGTAGGCCAGCGCGCGGGCGCGCTGCCGGGCGTTGAGGTCGGTGGCGGGCCTGCCGCCCAGCAGGATCTCGCCGTCGTGGTCGACCGCGCCGAGGATGGCCTTGAGCAGGGAGGACTTCCCGGCACCGTTCGGCCCGATGATCGCGAGCCAGCTGCCGGTCGGCAGCTCGAGGTCGACATCGGCGGCCACGACCCGGGAGCCGTACCGCGCACTCACCCCCCGCAGCGTCAGCGCAGTCACCGGACCTCCTGGCGGTTCATCCGCAGTACCAACAGGAAGAACGGCGCACCGGTGAACGCGGTGATCACCCCGATGGGCAGCTCGGCCGGGGCGAACGCGGTGCGCGCGATGTGGTCGGCGACGATCAGGAACGCCGCCCCGCCGACCAGCGACAGCGGGACCACCACCCGATAGCTCGCCCCCGCCAGCAGCCGCACCACGTGCGGCACCACGATCCCCACGAACCCGATCAGCCCGCTCACCGACACCGCCGCCGCCGTGGCCAGCGACGCCGCCAGCAACACCACCACGCGCACCCGGCCGGGGTGCACGCCCAGCGACGCCGCCTCGTCGTCGCCAAGTGCCAGCACGTCCAACAGCCGCGCGCACACGCACAGCACCACCCCGGCCAGCCCGATGTAGGGCACGGTGATCAGCACCTCCCGCCAGCCGGTCGTGTTCAGCCCGCCGAGCATCCAGCTGTAGACCTGCTTGATGGTGTCGGTGTTCAGCTGCTGGACGAACGTCTGGATCGCGGTCAGGAACGACGCCACCGCGATCCCGGCCAGCAGCAGCACCGCGGTCCCGCCGCCGGCCGAGCGGCCGAGCAGCCAGGTCAGCGACACCCCACCGATCGCGCCGGCGAAGGCCGCCAGCGGCAGCGGCCCGATCACCCAGCCGGTCACCGACGGCGCGGCCACCACCACGATGGTGGCCGCCATGCCGGCACCGGCCGCCGCGCCGAGCAGGAACGGGTCGGCCAGCGGGTTGCGGAACACACCCTGGAAGGCCGCGCCCGCCATCGCCAGCGCCGCGCCCACCAGCCCGGCGAGCACGATCCTGGGCAGCCGCACGTCCCACACGATCGCCGCCTCCGAGGCCGACAGCGGCGACAGGCCGCCGGTGACCTGCGCGAACACCTCGCGCACCACCCGCGTCCAGCCCAGGTTCGCCGCCCCGAGCAGCACCGACACCGAGATCACCACGACGAGCCCGAGAACCGCGACGACGAGCACCCCCGGTGCGAGCCTGGTCGGACGGATCCCCTGGTTCGCCCGCCTGACCATCAGCTGCCCGCGCCCGCCTTCTCGACCGCCTCGGCGATGTCCCTGGCGAGGTCGACCACCCGAGGACCCCAGCGCGAGGCCAGGTCGTCGTCGAGGGCGACCACGTTGCCGTCGCGGACCGCGGTCAGCGTGCTCCAGCCTGGCCGGGCGGCCACCGTCTCCGCGTTCTGGCCGCAGCACTTCACGTCGGCGAGGAAGACCAGGTCCGGGTTGGACTTGAGGATGTGCTCGACGGTCAGCTGCGGGTAGCCGCCCTGGTCGATGTCGGCCGGGTCGGCGATGTTGGCCAGCCCGAACAGGCCGTACACCTGACCGATGAACGTCTTGGACGTCGCGCTGAAGTAGGTGGTGTCCAGCTCGTGGTAGTAGGTCAGCGGTTCGCTCGGCTTCGGCGTCTCCTCGACGATCTTGTCCAGGTCGGTGCGCGTGCGCTCGGCGATGTCGGCCGCCTCGGCCGCGTGGCCGGTGGCCTTGCCGAGCAGCTCGATGCTGGCGTAGAGGTCGTCCAGGGTCGCCGCGGCGGGCACGATCAGCACGTCGCGGTCGAGCTTGGTGAGCGCGGCCGCGACCCCGTCGGTGTCGTCGGAGAGCACCACCAGATCCGGGTCGTACTCGGCGATCGCCTCGACGTTCGGCGTCAGCCCGGACAGGTCGGTGCGCGGCGCCTCGGCCGGGTGGTTGGACTGGTCGTCGACCGCGACCACCTGCTCGCCGGCGCCGATGGCGTAGAGGGTCTCGGTGTTGCTCGCCGACAGCGACACGATCTTCTCCGGCCGGTCGTCGAGGGTGACCGGCTCGCCCTCCGCCGGGGTGAGCGTGACCGGGAAGTCCGCGCGCGCGGACTCCTCGGCCGGCGGGTCCTCCTCGGCGCGTTCGGCGCAGCCGGCGAGCAGCAGCGCGCCGGTGAGGGTGATGGCCGTCAGGCGTCGTACGCGCCCGCGGGGGAGAGTCATCGGTCCACCTTCGAGATCGGCCCGGCGCCGGACGGCGCGCCATCGCGGTGGCGGACGCCGCATCCCTGCACCGGGGGCGGTTGGCGTCGACGCGGGGAGTGGTAGGCGACCTGGCTCGGGCGCCGCTGTGCGCGGGGCCTCCACAGTTGCGGGACAGCGCCGGGTTCGCACCGGACTTCGCTACCACCTGCCGGGGCCCCGGATGGGCCGCGGACTGTGCGCGTCGCTGGTCAGCTCCCTGACCAGCAGCAGGACGCTACCACCTCGGATACCGCCGAGGGGGCTGGCCGGATGCGAGGGGTCTTTGGCATTGCGGACACGGCGTCGGATCAACAGGATTGGGCCATGGCTCCCCGTTCCGTCGTGCTCGTCGCGTACTCCGGCGTGCAGCTGCTCGATGTCGCGGGTCCGCTCGAGGTCTTCCAGGTCGCGGCCGACCTGGTGCCCGGCTCGTACACGGTCGACCTGGTCGCCAACGAGCCGGTGACCACCACCAGCGGCCTGCCGCTGGCCATGGACGGCCCGCTGACCGACCGGGAGGTCGACACGCTGATCGTCGCCGGCGGCCCGGGGGTACGGCAGGCGATGTTCGACGAGCGGCTCGTCGGCTGGCTGGCCGAGATGGCGCCGAGGGCGCGGCGGGTCGCGTCGGTGTGCAGCGGGGCGTTGCTGCTTGGCCGGATCGGTGTGCTCGACGGCCGGCAGGCGACCACGCACTGGGTGGTCAGCGCCACCATGGCCAAGCTGTTCCCGAAGGTGAGCGTGCGGGAAGACCAGGTGTACGTGCGCGACGGCAACGTGTGGACCTCGGCGGGGGTCACCACCGGGATGGACCTGGCGCTCGCGCTGGTCGAGGACGATCTCGGGCCTGAGGTCGCGCTGGAGGTCGCCAGGTGGCTGGTGTGGTTCGTGCACCGACCTGGTGGCCAGCGGCAGTTCAGTGGGCCGCTGGTGGCGGCGCCGAGTGGGTCGCTGCGCGGGGTGCAGGAGTGGATCCTGGACAACCTCGCCGCGGACCTGCGGGTGGAGGCGCTGGCCGAGCGGGCGCACATGAGCGCGCGCAACTTCGCGCGGACGTTCCGGCGGGAGGTGGGCGTCACGCCGGGGGTCTACGTGGAGCGGGCGCGGGTCGAGGCGGCCAGGCAGGCGCTGCTCGACCAGGCGGACGGGGTGGAGGGGGTGGCGGCCCGGTGTGGGTTCGGCACCGCGGAGACGATGCGCCGGGCGTTCCACCGGCAGCTCGGGGTGGGGCCGGCCGACTACCGGCAGCGGTTCCGCCGGACGATGGACCAGGCCGGCTGAGGAGATTTCATGGACATCGCGTTTGTGCTCTACGACAGCTTCACCGCACTGGACCTGGTCGGGCCCTACGAGACGCTCAGCGGGCACCCGTCGGTGTCGCCGAGGTTCGTGGCGGAGCGGACCGGGCCGGTGCGCGCGGACAACGGGCTGACCGTGTACGCGGACGTCACGTTCGCCGAGCTGCCCCGGCCGGACGTGATCGTCGTGCCCGGCAGTTCCCGGTGGGCGGCGGCGCTGACGGACACCGCGCTGCTCGACTGGCTGGCGGCCGCGCACCCGACGGCGACCTGGACCGCGTCGGTGTGCTCGGGGTCGACGCTGCTGGCCAAGGCCGGGATTCTCACCGGCCGCCCGGCGACCACGCACTGGGGGGTGCGGGCGACGCTGGCCGAGCTCGGGGCGCAGGTGAGCCACGAGCGGGTGGTGCGGGACGGCTCGGTGATCACCGGCGCCGGGGTGTCGGCGGGGATCGACCTCGGGCTGACCCTGGCCGCCGAGTTGTGGGGGGCGGAGGTGGCCCGGGTCGTACAGCTCATGCTCGAGTACGACCCGAGGCCCCCCTTCGACACCGGCTCCCCGGAAAAGGCCACCCCCACCCAACTGGCCACCGCCACCGCCATCCTCACGCGCTAACGGCCCCCCGCCGCCGCCCCAACCGCAGCGAAGGGTCCCTTCGCTGCGCCGACCGCAGTGAAGGGACCCTTCGCTGCGCTCGCGTTGGGCCTCGGGGCGCGCTGGGGCGATGGTTGGTCAGGTGGATTCGCGGCGGACCAGTTCGGTGGGGAGGACCACCGGGTCGCCGGTGGGGTCGCCGCCGATCTGGGTCAGCAGGAGCTCGGTCATCGTGCGGGCCTGGTCGATGATCGGCTGGTGGATCGTGGTCAGCGGGGGCTCGGTGTGCCTGGCCAGCTCGATGTCGTCGTAGCCGATCACCGCCACGTCGGCCGGCACCACCCGGCCGGCCGCCCGCAACGCCCGCAGCGCGCCAACCGCCATCAGGTCGTTGGCCGCGAACACGCCGTCCAGGTCGGGGTGGCGCGACAGCAGCGCGGCCATCGCCTGCTCGCCGGACTCCCTGGTGAAATCGCCGTAGGCCACCCGGTCGGCCTTGCGCCCGGCCGCGGCCAGCGCCCGTCGGTAGCCCGCGAGCCGGTCCTTGCCCGCGGTCATGTCCGGCGGCCCGGCGATCGTCGCGATCCGCCGCCGGCCGCTGGCCAGCAGGTGCTCGGCGGCCAGTTGGGCGCCGCCGACGTTGTCGACGTCGACGTAGGACAGCCCGGGCAGGTGTCGCTGCGGCCGCCCGCCGACCACGGTCGGGATGCCGGCGTCGAGCAGCAGCCTTGGCAGCGGGTCGTCGTCGTGCATCGACGCCAGCAGCACGCCGTCCACGTGTCCACTGCGGACGTAGTCGGCGAGCCGGGCGTGCTCGGCGTCGTTCTGCGCGTTCACCAGCACCAGCTGCACACCGGTGCCGACCAGCGCCTGGCTGGTGGCGATGATGATGTTGCCGAGGTAGGGGTCGGCGAGCACGGTGGCGTCCGGCTCGCGCATCACCAGCGCGATCGAGTCGGTCCGGCGCATGGCCAGGCTGCGGGCGGCCCGGTTGGGGACGTAGCCGAGGCGGTTGATCGCGATCTCCACCGCGTCCTTGACCTCCGAGGAGACCCTCGGAGAGCCGTTGATCACCCTGGACACCGTCGCGCGGGAGACACCGGCCGCCGCCGCGACCGTGTCCAGGGTCGGCTTCTGCCGCCGCAGGAAGACCTCACTCATTCAAGATCGATGCCGTTCGTCGTGATCACCTCGCGATACCAGTACGCGCTGTCCTTCCACACCCGGCGCTGGGTCGGGTAGTCGACATGCACGATGCCGAACCGTTTCGAATAGCCGTAGGCCCACTCGAAATTGTCCAGCAACGACCACACGAAGTATCCCCGAAGGTCCACACCCGCCTCGATCGCCTCGTGCACCACCGCGAGATGGTCCCGCAGATAGGAGATGCGCTCCTGGTCACGGACCCCGTCGACGCCGAGCTCGTCGTCGAACGCGGCGCCGTTCTCGGTGATCATCAGCGGCACCGGCGCGTACTCCTCGTGCACCCGGTGCACCACCGCCCGCAGGCCCTGCGCGTCGATCGCCCAGCCCATCGCGGTCGTCGGCCCCGGCTGGGTGACGAACCGGACATCCGCACAGCCCGGCCACGGCGACGGGCCCGGCCGTGGCTCGCCGGAGTCCACCAGCGTGGGGGAGTAGTAGTTGATGCCGAGCAGGTCGATGGGCGTGGAGATCACCGCCAGGTCGCCGCCCACCACGAACGACCAGTCGGTCAACCCGGCGGTGTCGTGCCGCACGTCGGCCGGATAGTCCCCGCGCAGCAACGGGTCCAGGAACAGCCGGTTGGCCAGCCCGTCGATCCGGCGCACCGCGTTGGTGGCCTCGGGCGAGGTCGCGCCGGGGAAGACCGCCGACAGGTTCAGCGTGATCGACACCTGGGCGTCGGCCGGCAGCACGCCGCGCAGCGCCTGGGTGCCGTAGCCGTGGGCCAGCAGCAGGTGGTGCGCGACCCGCAGGGACATCGCCGGATCGGTGTGGCCGGGCGCGTGCTCGCCGGAGCTGTAGCCGAGGAACGCCGAGCACCACGGCTCGTTGAGCGTGGTCCAGGACGGCACCCGGTCGCCGAGCCGGTCGCCGACCAGCGTGGCGTACTCGGCGAACCTGGCCGCGGTGTCCCGCGCCGCCCACCCACCGGAGTCCGCCAGCTCCTGGGGCAGGTCCCAGTGGTAGAGCGTGAGCACCGGCGTGATGCCCTTGGCCACCAGCTCGTCCACCAGCCGGTCGTAGTGGTCGAGGCCGGCCGCGTTGGCCGGGCCCTTGCCGCTTGGCTGGATGCGCGGCCAGGACACCGAGAACCGGTAGGCCGGCAGGCCGAGGTCGGCCATCAGCGCCACGTCCTGGCCGAATCTGCGGTAGTGGTCGGCGGCCTCGTCGCCGGTGTCGCCGTTGGCCACCCGTCCCGGGGTGTGCGCGAAGGTGTCCCAGATGGACGGTCCGCGACCGTCCACAGTGGTCGAACCCTCGATCTGGTACGCGGCCGTGGCCGCACCCCACATGAACCCGGTCGGGAATGTCAGCCTGGTCATCCCTTCACCGCCCCTTGCATGATTCCTCCGATGATCTGTCGGCCGAGTAGCAGGAACACGATCAGCATCGGGAAGGTGGCGATCACCGTGCCCGCCAGCACGAGCGAGTAATCCACCTCGATGCCGCTGGCCGTGTTCGCGATCGCCACCTGAACGGTCGGGTTCTGGGTGTTGAGCAGGATCAGCGGCCAGAACAGGTCGTTCCAGTAGGTGATGAACGTGAGCAGACCGAGTACCGCCGCACCCGGTCTGGCCACCGGAAGCACCACGCTCCAGTAGATGCGGATCGTCGACGCGCCGTCCACCCGGCCGGCCTCGAGCAGCTCGGTCGGCATCGCCGTGTACAGGTACTGGCGCATGAAGAACACGCCGAACGCGCTCATCAACGCCGGCACGATCACCCCGCGCAGGTCGTTGGACCAGCCGAACCACTGGGTGATCATGATGTACAGCGGGATGATCGCGAGCTGGGTCGGCACCAGCATGGTCGCGACCACCGAGGTGAACAGCGCGCTTCTGCCGCGGAAGGTCAGCTTGGCGAAGGCGAACCCCGCCAGCGTCGAGGTGAACACCACCGACACGGTGATCGTGCCGGCCACGATCACCGAGTTGGCCAGCGCCAGCCCGAAGTTGCCCTGCTCGAACGCGGCGGAGATGTTCTCCAGCAGGTTCCCGCCGGGCACCAGCGGCGGTGGGTAGCGGCCGATCGCGGACTGGTCCCGCGAGGAGACCACGATCGACCAGTACAGCGGGAAGATCGAGAACACCACGATGGCGAACAGGATCGCGTAGGTGCCCCAGCGGGCCTGGTCGGGTGCGCGTCGAGGGGCCATCTCAGTCCTCCGACCGGATCCGGCGGGCCAGCAGGAAGTTGACCAACGCGATCACCACCGTGATCAGGAACAGCGTCCAGGCGATCGCGGCCGCGTAGCCGTAGCGACCGTTGGTCCAGAACTGTTGGTACAGGTAAAGCACGACCGTCTGGAACTGCCGTTCCGCGCCGCCGTTGTTGTTTCTGGTGGTGTCGAACAGGAACGGCTCGGCGAACAGCTGCAGCGCGCCGATGGTGGACACCACGACGGTGAAGATGATCGTCGGCCGCAGGCTCGGGATGGTGATGTACCAGAACTGCTGCCACTTGCTCGCGCCGTCGATCGACGCGGACTCGTAGCGCTCGTAGGGGATGGTCTGCATGGCGGCCAGGTAGATCAGCGCGTTGTACCCGGTCCAGTGCCAGGTAACCATCGCCGACACCGCGAGCCAGGAGGCCCACTTCTCCGCCCGCCAGTCGATCGGGTTCTCCGTGAACGGCGCGAGAACCCAGTTCAGCAGGCCGAAGTCGCGGGCGAAGATCTGGTTGAAGATCAGCGCGACCGCGGCGACCGAGGTGATGTAGGGGACGAGAACGCCCATCCGCAACAGCAGCCGACCGCGCAGCCGGTAGTTCAACAGGTGCGCGATCCCCAGCGCCAGCACCAACTGCGGCACGGTGGACACCAGTCCGATGCCGAAGGTGTTGAGCAGCGCGTTGTGGAAGTTCTCGTCCCCCAACAGGTTCTGGTAGTTCGAAAGACCGACCGAGACGTCCTCACTGCCCGGCCGTCGCGGGCTCCACGAGGTCGTGGAGATGAACGCGGTGTACACCAGGGGAAACAGGCCGAACACCGCGAACAGCGCGAAGAACGGGAACACGTACAGGTACGGCGAACCCTTGAGGTCAAGGCGATACAGCCGCGACCGGAGGCGGTCGGTCCTCATTCAGCCGTCATCCCTCACCAGCGGCGGCCTCGATGTCCTTCATCGCCGACTCCCAGGCCTTGTCGGGATCGGTGCCCTGTTCCACGCTGTTCAGCGCGCCGGCGAAGGTGTTGCCGATGACGCCGCTCTGCGGTCCGTAGATCTGCACCGGCGCGTCGGCCAACGACTCGGGGAAGATCTTGCCGGCGGGCGCGCCGGAGAAGAACTCCGAGGTGAACTCCGCGACCTCGGGCTCGGTCCAGGTGCTCGTCTGGCTGGGGAAGTTGCCGATCATCTTGAACAGCTCGATGTTCTGCTCCGGGGCGGTCAGCCAGGTGGCCAACTCGACCGCGGCGTCGGTGTTCGCGCCCTGCGCCGGCACGGTCACATACGAGCCGCCCCAGTTGCCGGAGCCGCCGGGGATCTTCGCGATGTCCCACTTGCCCTTGGTGTCCGCGGCGTTGGCCTGGATGTAGCCCATCATCCAGGCCGGGCAGGTGATCGTGGCGAACTGGCCCTGCTGGAAGCCGGTGTTCCACTCCGGGGAGAACTCCGCGAGCGCGGCCGACTGGTCCTTCTCGATCGCCCCGACGGTCAGGTCCCACGCGTCGCGCACGGTCTCGTTCCGCTCGACGATCAGCTCACCGTCGGCGTTGTAGTAGGTCTCCTCCTCGTTGCCGAGCACGCCGGTGAACACGTGCCCGCCCGCGTCGAACCACTTGACCTTCGGCGACTTCGCGCGGAACCGGTCGCCGGTGGCCACGTAGTCCTCCCAGGTCGGCCAGAGCGCGGAGACCTCGTCGCGGTCGGTCGGCAGGCCGGCGGCGGCGAACAGGTCGCTGCGGTAACACATCGCCAGGCCGCCGATGTCGGTCGGCAGGCCGATCAGCGTGCCACCGTCGGGAGTGGACGCTCGCTGCACGGTCGAGTCGGTCCACTGCGCGGTGTCCACGCCGTGCTCGTTGAGGTTGACGAACTTGTCCGGCTGGCCGATGTAGCCGGAGACCTGGCCGACCTCGACCAACTCGAGGTCTGCGGTGCCGGAGCCGGCGGTCAGCCGCGCCTGCAGGTTCTGGTGGTGGGTACCGAAGTCGCCCCGGTTCTCCACGATGGTGATGTTGTCGTGCGTGCGTTCGTAGGCGTCGTACAGCTCGCGGTTGTCCGGCAGCGAGAAGTTGTCGCCGAAGACGTTGATCGTCAGCGTGATCTCACCGTTCTGGCTCGCGGCGTCCTCGCCGCCGCACCCGGCGAGCACGGTGGCGCTCACCGCGGCCAGCACCGCCAGCCTGCCGCCGGGTCGTCGTAATGTCCGCATGGGTGGGTCCTCCTGCGTGAGAGCGCTCTCATTGGGGCCTGAATAATCTGGCCGGCTCCTCGCACCCGGGACGATGGGGTGCGAGGAGCCGGCGCGGGCGCGCCGCTGCTGTGGTCAGCGGGCGAAGGTGAACCAGTTGAGGTTGACGAAGTCGGCCGGTTGGCCGCTGGTGAAGGTCAGGAACACGTCGTGCACCCCGGTGGTCGGGCTGATGTTGGCCGGCACCGAGCGCCAGGTCTCCCAGCCGCCGGTGTTGCCGACCGAGAAGCTGCCGATCGGGGTCGCGGTGCGCGAGCCGAGCCGGACCTCGACCAGGCCGCTCACCCCGCCCGTCGCGCCGGAGGCCACTCTGGCCACGAACTGGCGTGCCGGGGTGGAGCCGAAGTCGATGTCGTCGTAGCGGGCCCAGTCGCCGTTGGCCGCCCAGCCGACATAGCTGCCACCGCCGGCGTCGGTCGTGCCGCCGGTCTGGAGTCCGCTCTGCTGCTGGAAGTTCTCCGCCTCGAGGCGGTCGTAGGCGCTGCCGCCGTCACCCGGCGGCGGCTCCTCGGGGTCGGTGCCGCCACCGCCCCGGCTCCACACCGCGACGTAGTCGACCAGCATCGGCCTGCCGGGCACGGTCTCGGTCACCGGCGTCGCCCGCCCGGCCACGCCGTCGGGGAACGCGCCGCCGATCGCGAGGTTGAGCAGGATGAAGTACCCGGCGTGGGTGGTCATCTGGTTCCACGTGTCGGCCGGCAGCTGGCTCTGGCTGATCGAGTGGAACTGCTGGCCGTCGACATACCAGCGCAGCTGGTTGGGCGAGACGCTCTGGTCCCACTCGAACCGGTAGGTGTGGAACGCCGACTGACAGCTCGAGCCGGGGCAGGCGCGGCTGGCGCCGAGGCCGTTGTTCTCGTTGCACGGGCCGCCCGGCGCGACTCCACAGTGGAGCACCGCCCACACGGAGTTGATCCCGTTGACGTTCTCCATGATGTCGAACTCGCCGATGCCCGGCCAGTTCCAGTAGTTGCCCCGGTAGGGCGAGCCGAGCGCCCAGAACGCCGGCCAGTAGCCGAGTGCCTCGGTGCCGGTGATGTTGGGCATCTGCACCCGGCCCTCGATGCGCAGCACGCCACCGGATGGCGGGCGGAAGTCCCCGCGCCTGGTCTCGATGCGGGCCGAGGTCCAGTTGCCCGCGCCGTCACGCAGCGGCGTGATCCGCAGGTTGCCCGACCCGTCGACGCTCAGGTTCGCGGGATTGTCTGTGTGGTAAGCGATTTCGCCGGTGCCCCAGTTGGCCGGACCGCCGGGGTAGCCGTGGCCGATGTCGTAGATCCAGTTCGACGAGGACGGCAGGGTGCCGGCCGAGCCGTCGAAGTCGTCGGCCCAGACCTGGGTCCAGCCGGAGTCGGGTGGGGGGACCGTGGCCAGTGCCGGACTGGTCGGCGGGAACACGGCGAGCACGGCCGCGGCCGCGGCGCCCGCGGCGATCAGCCTGCGGGACCGGCCGGCTGGTCGGCCTGGGGGAGCCGGGGGACGGGTACTGGGCATGGGCGGTGACCTCCTTGTCACGCTCGGGCAGGGTTCCGAGTGCCTGAAATCAAGCCGCAGATATTGCCGTCTGCTATGGAAGCGCTCTCACGGCGGGTTGTCAACAGCTGATGACGGACGGTCGCTCTTCCCTTTCGCGCAGGCTCGGTTACCCTGGAGTAGGCCGGAGCCGGGTGCCTGGACGTCCTCACCAGGGACGAAGGGCGCTCGTGCGAATCGCGTGGATCACGCAAATCGTTACACCCAACGCCGATAATCCACGTTCTGTGCGTAGCTCAGGGGTTTCGGGACTGTTAAGCTCACGTCAACACGCGGGCCACCGCCGTCCCGCGCCCAGGTATCACCACTGAGCGCGAGGACGACGAGGGAGGTCGACGCGTGATTTTTTCTGCCATTCCCACTGCGCGGGGACTGTATGACCCCAGTGCCGAGCATGACGCGTGTGGCGTGGCCATGGTCGCCGATATCCAGGGGCGACGTTCACATCAGATCGTCACCGACGCCCTGGTGGCGCTGGCCAACCTCGAGCATCGCGGGGCGGCCGGGGCCGAGCCGACCAGCGGCGACGGCGCGGGCATCCTGCTCCAACTGCCGGACGCGCTGCTGCGTGCGGCGATCGACTTCGACCTGCCGGACCCGGCCGAGAACGGCGACCACAGCTACGCCACCGGCCTCGCCTTCCTGCCTCAGGGCCTCGACGAGCGGGCCACCGCGGTCTCGCTGATCGAGCGCATCGCCGAGGAGGAGGGGCTGGAGGTGCTCGGCTGGCGGGAGGTGCCGATCGCGCCGGAACAGGCCAACGTCGGCCCGACCGCGCGGTCGGTGATGCCCCACTTCGCGATGCCGTTCCTGGCCGCCGTGCCGGACGCCGCCGGCGACCGGGTCGCCGGCATCGCGCTCGACCGGCTGACCTTCTGTCTGCGCAAGCGCGCCGAGCACGAGAGCGGCGCGGCCGGCTGCGGGGTGTACTTCCCGTCACTGTCCGCGCGCACGATGGTCTACAAGGGAATGTTGACCACCGCGCAGCTGCCGGTGTTCTTCTCCGACCTGACCGACGAGCGGCTCGCCAGCGCGATCGCGTTGGTACACAGTCGCTTCTCCACCAACACCTTCCCGTCCTGGCCGCTGGCCCACCCGTTCCGGTTCGTCGCGCACAACGGCGAGATCAACACGATCCGCGGCAACCGCAACCGGATGCGCGCCCGCGAGGCGCTGCTGGCCTCCGACCTGATCCCGGGCGACCTCACCCGGCTCTACCCCATCTGCGACCCCGACGGCTCGGACTCGGCGTCCTTCGACGAGGTGCTGGAGCTGCTGCACCTCGGCGGCCGCTCGCTGCCGCACTCGGTGTTGATGATGATCCCGGAGGCCTGGGAGAACAACGCCACGATGGACCCGAGGCGCAAGGCCTTCTACAAATTCCACTCCAGCCTGATGGAACCGTGGGACGGGCCGGCGAGCGTCACCTTCTCCGACGGCACCCTCGTCGGCGCGGTGCTCGACCGCAACGGCCTGCGCCCGGCACGCTGGTGGCGCACCACCGACGACCGCGTCGTGCTCGCCAGCGAGACCGGGGTGCTCGACGTGCCACCGGAGAAGATCGTGGCCAAGGGCAGGTTGCAGCCGGGCCGGATGTTCCTTGTGGACACCGCGGCCGGCACGATCGTCGACGACGACGAGATCAAGGCCGACCTGGCCGCCGAGCTGCCCTACGGCGAGTGGCTGCACGCCGGGCTGCTCAAGATCGCCCACCTGCCCGACCGCGAACACGTCGTGCAGACCAACGAGTCCGTGCTGCGCCGCCAGCTCTCCTTCGGCTACACCGAGGAGGAGCTGCGGATCCTGCTGGCGCCGATGGCACTGGCCGGCGCGGAGCCGATCGGCTCGATGGGCTCGGACACCCCGCCCGCCGCGCTGTCCAAGCGTTCCCGGCTGCTCTACGAGTACTTCAAGCAGAACTTCGCCCAGGTGACCAACCCGCCGCTGGACGCGATCCGCGAGGAGATCGTCACCTCCGTGCAGCGCATCATGGGCCCGGAGCAGAACCTGCTCGAGCCGAGCCCGGCGTCCTGCCGGCACATCCAGCTGCCCTACCCGGTGATCGACAACGACGAGCTGGCCAAGCTCATCCACGTCAACGACGACGGCGACATGCCGGGCTACGCCTGCACGGTGGTCCCCGGACTGTATGAAGTGGACGGTGGAGGGGAGGCGCTGGTCGAGGCCATCTCCAGGGTGCGCCGGGAGGCGTCCGAGGCGATCGCCGGCGGCGCGCGGATCCTGGTGCTGTCCGATCGCGACTCCGACCACCGGATGGCGCCGATCCCGTCGCTGCTGCTGGTCTCCGCGGTGCACCACCACCTGGTGCGCACCAAGGAGCGGCTGCGGGTCGCGCTGGTGGTGGAGACCGGGGACGCCCGCGAGGTGCACCACGTCGCGCTGCTGCTCGGCTACGGCGCCGCCGCGGTCAACCCGTACCTGGCGTTCGAGACCATCGAGAACGAGATCCGGCGCGGCACGATCACCGGCCTCGACCCGGCCCAGGCGATCCGCAACTACGTGACCGCGCTGGTCAAGGGCGTCCTCAAGATCATGTCCAAGATGGGCATCTCGACCGTCGGCGCCTACACCGCGGCGCAGGTGTTCGAGGCGTTCGGCCTCGCCCGCGACGTGCTGGACGAGTACTTCAGCGGCACGGTGTCCAAGCTCGGCGGCGTCGGCCTCGACGTGATCGCCGAGGAGGTCGCCACCCGGCACCGCCGCGCCCATCCGGACAACCCGACCGACCGGGTACACCGGCGCCTGGAGTCCGGCGGCGAGTACGCCTACCGGCGCGAGGGCGAACTGCACCTGTTCACCCCGGAGACCGTCTTCCTGTTGCAGCACGCGACCAAGACCCGCGAGGAGCAGGTCTATCGCCGCTATGTCGACGAGGTCGAGCGGCTCAACCGCGAGGGCGGGGCACTGCGCGGGCTGTTCCGGTTCCGCGCCGAGAAGCGCACGGCCATTCCGCTCGACGAGGTCGAGCCGGTCGAGTCGATCCTGCGGCGGTTCAACACCGGCGCCATGTCCTACGGCTCGATCAGCGCGGAGGCGCACGAGACGCTGGCCATCGCGATGAACCGGATCGGCGGCCGGTCCAACACCGGCGAGGGCGGCGAGGACACCGACCGCCTCTACGACCTGGAACGCCGCTCGGCCATCAAGCAGATCGCCAGCGGGCGGTTCGGCGTCACCAGCGAGTACCTGGTGAACGCCACCGACCTGCAGATCAAGATGGCCCAGGGCGCGAAGCCGGGGGAGGGCGGCCAACTGCCGCCGAACAAGGTGTGGCCGTGGATCGCGCGCACCAGGCACTCCACCGCTGGCGTCGGGCTGATCTCCCCGCCACCACACCACGACATCTACTCCATTGAGGACCTCGCGCAGCTCATCCACGACCTGAAGAACGCCAACGAGCACGCCAGGGTGCACGTGAAGCTGGTCAGTGAGCTCGGGGTCGGCACGGTCGCCGCCGGGGTCTCCAAGGCCCACGCGGACGTCGTGCTCATCTCCGGCCACGACGGCGGCACCGGCGCGTCGCCGCTCAACTCGCTCAAACACGCCGGCACCCCGTGGGAGGTCGGCCTCGCCGAGACCCAGCAGACGTTGATGCTCAACGGTCTGCGGGACCGGATCACCGTGCAGGTCGACGGTGCGCTCAAGACCGGCCGGGACGTGGTGGTCGCGGCGCTGCTCGGCGCGGAGGAGTACGGCTTCGCCACCGCGCCGCTGATCGTGGCCGGCTGCGTGATGATGCGGGTGTGCCACCTGGACACCTGCCCGGTCGGCGTGGCGACCCAGAACCCGGCGCTGCGTGAGCGCTACACCGGCCAGGCCGAGCACGTGGTCAACTTCTTCCACTTCGTCGCCAACGAGGTGCGGGAACTGTTGGCAGAGCTCGGTTTCCGCACGATCGACGAGGCGATCGGGCACGCCGAGCTGTTGGACACCGTCGAGGCGGTCGAGCACTGGAAGGCACAGGGGCTGGACCTCTCGCCGATCTTCGAGGTGCCGGCCACCACCTACGCCGGTGCCCGGCGGCGGGTCCGCGGCCAGGAGCACGGGCTGGAACAGGCACTGGACCGCACGCTCATCCAGCTCGCCGAGGCGGCGCTGGAGGACGCGCACCCGATGCGCCTTGATCTCCCGGTGCGCAACGTGAACCGGACCGTCGGCACGTTGCTCGGCTCGGAGGTCACCCGGCGCTACGGCGGGGACGGGCTGCCGGACGGCACCATCCACATCGGACTCGAGGGCTCCGCCGGGCAGTCGCTCGGCGCGTTCCTGCCGGCCGGCATCACGCTGGACCTGGTCGGGGACGCCAACGACTACGTCGGCAAGGGCCTGTCCGGCGGGCGGATCATCGTGCGTCCGCACCCGGACTCGGCCTTCGCCGCCGAGCAGCAGGTGATCGCCGGCAACGTGATCGGCTACGGCGCGACCGCCGGCGTGATCTTCCTGCGCGGCCGGGTCGGCGAACGGTTCTGTGTACGCAACTCCGGCGCGGTGGCCGTCGCCGAGGGTGTCGGCGACCACGCGTTCGAGTACATGACCGGCGGCCGGGCGGTGGTGCTCGGGCCGACCGGGCGCAACCTCGCGGCCGGCATGTCCGGCGGCATCGCCTACGTGCTCGACCTGGACGAGAAACTGGTCAACCCGGCGATGGTCGACCTGCAGCGCCCCAACGGTGAGGACCTGCGGTGGTTGCGCGAGGTCGTGACCGCACACCAGCGCGACACCGGCTCGGCGGTGGCCGCGTCGCTGCTGGGTGACTGGACCAGGCGGGCGGCGTCGTTCACCAAGGTGATGCCGCGCGACTACCAACGGGTGCTGGACGCGATGCGGCTGGCCGCCGCCGAGGGCCGGGACATCGACGAGGCGGTCATGGAGGCATCGCGTGGCTGACCCCAAGGGCTTTCTCAAGTACACCAAGAAGGACGCGCCGAAGCGCCCGGTCGGCGACCGGCTGGCGGACTGGCGCGAGGTCTACCGCGACCAGGAGCCGGCCGAGCGCGACCAGGAGGTCCGCACCCAGGCCGGTCGCTGCATGGACTGCGGGATCCCGTTCTGCCACTCGGGATCGGCCGGGTGTCCACTCGGGAACCTGATCCCGGAGTGGAACGACCTGGTCCGGGTCGGCGACTGGGCATCGGCCAGCGAGCGGCTGCACGCCACCAACAACTTCCCGGAGTTCACCGGCCGGCTGTGCCCTGCGCCGTGCGAGGCGGGCTGCGTGCTGTCGATCTCGCCGCTGTCCGGCGGGTCGGTGACGATCAAGCGGGTGGAAGAGGCGATCGCGGACGTGTCGTGGGAGCGCGACCTGGTGTGGGCCAGGCAGGCCGCGGTGTCCTCCGGCAAGCGGGTCGCGGTGGTCGGCTCCGGCCCGGCCGGGCTCGCCGCCGCCCAGCAGCTGACCCGCGCCGGCCACGAGGTCACCGTCTACGAGCGCGACGACCGGCTCGGTGGCCTGCTGCGCTACGGCATTCCCGAGTTCAAGATGGAGAAGAAGTCCCTCGACCGGCGGCTGGCGCAGCTGCGGGAGGAGGGCACCCGGTTCGTCACCGGCTGCGAGGTCGGCGGTGACCAGCCGGGCGACCTGTCGGTGGACACGCTGCGCGGCTCCTACGACGCCGTGGTGCTCGCCGTCGGCGCGCTGCGCGGGCGGGACGCGCCGGAGCTGGCCGGCCGCCAGCTCGACGGCGTGCACCTGGCGATGGAGTACCTGGTGGCGGCGAACCGGGAGTGCGCGGGCGACGGGCCGACGTCGATCTCCGCCGAGGGCAGGCACGTGCTGATCATCGGCGGCGGCGACACCGCGGCCGACTGCTACGGCACGGCCACCCGGCAGGGCGCGCTGTCGGTCACCCAGCTCGACCAGTACCCGCGGCCACCGGCCGCGCGCGACGACGAGGTCTCGCCGTGGCCGGTGTGGCCGTGGATCCTGCGGAACTACCCGGTGCACGAGGAGGCCGGGGAGCGGCGGTTCGCGGTCGCGGTCGAGCAGGTCGTCGGCACGGACGCCGCCGAGTCGGTGCGCCTGCGGGAGGTCGTGGTCCGCAGGGACCCGGAGACCGGGCGCCGCGAGGTCGCCCCGGTCGGCGACCAGGTCGAGCAGGTGCCGGCCGAGCTGATCCTGCTGGCGATCGGGTTCGAGGGTGTCGAGCACCTGCCGCTGCTGCCCGCGCTGGGCATCGAGCTGACCCCGCGCGGCACCATCTCCTGCGGCACCGACTGGCAGACCGCGGCCGAGAGCGTGTTCGTCTGCGGTGACGCGCACCGCGGCGCCTCGCTCGTGGTGTGGGCGATCGCGGAGGGCCGTTCGGTGGCCAGCGCGGTCGACGCCTACCTGACCGGCGCGTCCGACCTGCCGTCCCCGGTGCACCCGACCGCCCTGCCGCTGGCGGTCGTCTGAATGCCTCATTGCGGACGTTGAGCGTCCCGAATGAGGCATTCAGGGCTTTCAGATCTCCGCGAGCTGGTCGAGTACGGCGGCGGCGGCTTCGATGTCGGCCGAGAGTGGGCGGTCGGCCAGGCTGGGGTCGAGCACGGCGTCGGCGATGGCGAAGGCGTCCCGGATCGGCAGGTCCATCAGGTCGGCCGGGCGCATGCGCAGCGCGCGGACCGCGGCCACCAGCTCGCAGGCCAGCACGTGCCGGTAGGCGGTGGCCACCGCACCGGCCTGGCGCGCGGCCTGGGTGGCGAAGCTGGCGTGGTCCTCCACCCCGCGGGACACCACGGCCGTGCCGAGCGTGACCGGCAGCGCGGCCTGGCGCAGCGCGGCCAGCGCGTCGTGCGTGACGTACTCCAGGATCATCACCCCCGAGCTGCCGGGCGGCCCGACCGCCAGGAACGCCGGCAGGTCGGTGAACGAGGGCTCCACCAGGTCACCGAGCCGGGTCGCCGACAGCTCCGCCACGTGGTGGATGGTCGCGCGCGCCTGGTCGAGGGCCACCGCGACGTAGGCGGTGTGGAAGTGCGCGTGGTGGAAGACGTCGCCGGCCGACAGGGAGACCATCGGGTTCTCGGTGGCGGCGTTGATCTCCACGCTGAGCACCTCCCTGAGGTAGCCGAGCGCGTCCAGTGCCGGTCCCTGGACCTGGGGAAACGCCCGCAGGCCGTACGGGTCCTGGATGCGGCGGCCCGGCTGGGGCAGGCCGGTCATGCCGAGCAGCCGCCGCATCTCGGCCGCGCAGCGGACCTGGCCGGGGTGCGGCCGGGCGGCGTGCACCGGCGTCGCGTAGGCCTCCGCCGAGCCGCCGAGGACCACGTAGGACAGCGCGGCCACCGCGTGGCTCGCGCGCAGCAGGCGGTCCAGCTCCAGGGTCGCCAGCACGGCCTCGGCGAGGGTGGCGGCGTTGCTGGACATGAACGCCAGCGCGTCGGACGTGTCCAGCGACACCGGCGCCAGGTCGCCGAGCCACCACGGCGCCTCGCCGATCAGCGCCAGCGCGGTCTCGGCGAGTGCGGTGAGGTCGCCGGTGCCGATCGCGCCGGTGCGGTGGATCCGCGGCACGGCACCGGTGGTGAGGGCGTCGGCCAGCGCGGTCAGCAGCCGAGGGTGGGCGCCGGAGCCGCCGGTGGCCAGCTGGTTGAGCCTGATCAGCAGCATCGCGCGCAGGGTGCGGGCGGGCAGGAACTCGCCGGTGCCGCCCGCGTGGCTGCGTAACAGCCGCCGGCCGTGCTCGGGGCCGGCGTCCTCGTCGACGGTCAGGTCGCGGTTGGCGCCGACCCCGGTCGTGCGGCCGTAGATCTCCCGGCGCGCGGACAGCTCGGTGACCAGGCGCCAGGCCGCCTCGGCGGTCTCGGCGGCGGCCGGGGCCACCAGGACGGTCACCTCGTTGTCGGCGACGCGTTCCACGTCCGCGCAGCTCAGGGTCCGGCCGTCGACCACCAGCTCTGTTCGATCACTCATCGGCGCTCCCATACCAATCGCATCACCATGCGCCATTGTGGACTTCCCCCTTACTAGCATTCCCGCGATGCTCGCCGACCTGCCAGCTGATCTCGTCGATCGCCTTGCCCCCCTGGGATTCCGGCCGGGACCCAGCGTGAACACGTTGTGCACTGTGGACGGTCGGGGAGTGCGGCTGCGACACACCCTCGGTGGCTGGTCGGCGCAGGTGCTGGTGCTGCGCGATCACTGGGTGGACGCCGCCGTGGTCGCCTCGGCCATCGCCGGGCGGGTGCCCGGCCGGCCGGCGCGGACCTTCGAGGAGGCCTGTGCGGCCGCGGTCGCCGCGGCCGGCCTGCCCGCCTTCGCCAGAGCGGCCCGTGGTCTGGATCACCGCCATCTGGTCGAGGTCTGCTGGTGGGACGCGGTCACCGAGGGTGCTCCGCGCCAGCCCGGCCTGCTGGTGCTCGAGGTGGCGCACAACTACTTCGACGAGCAGCTGTTCGCGACCATCTGGGACTCGATCGCGGCTGATCGGGACGCGCACTGGGAACTCGATCTGACCCCTGATCAGGCGACGGAGTTCGCACACGCTCTGTGGTTGGCCAGCGGCGGCGAACTGGCCCGCGAACCGGTCCGGATCGGACCGCTGGCGCTGCTGCCGATGTTCGGCGACCGGTGCGAGCTCCGCGTCCTGGATACCACCGAACACCCGAAACTGCTTGGCCAGCAGTGCTTTCTCGACCTGGACCTGCTGGTGACGCTGCACGCGACGCTGCGTTATCTGCCACGGCTGTTTGGGTAACCTCCGCCGCACCTCCTCGTTGACCTTGGTGACCACCTATCCCCTGTATGGATGACACCTGAATGGGTGGTCCGAAAGGTAGGTACCAATGAGGAGTAACTGGCGGTCCGCCGTAGCAGTGGTGGCGAGCGGGCTTGCGGTGACGGTGTTCGTGGCGCCGGTGAGTTCGGCGGCCGCGGCACCGGCTGTCGGGGTGCACCACCTGACGACCAGCGCGGCCTCGGCCGCCGAGACCTGGACGCCGGCGGCGATGCGCGCGGCGATCCCGCTCGACCGGCTGCTGCCGAGGACCGACACGTCGAAGCTGACCCAGGACGTCCGGCAGGGCGCTCCCCAGGTCGTCGGGCCGACCTCGTCGCTGCTCAACGACCTGCTGCCGATGGTGTTCCCGGAGGGCGGCGGGGAATGGCCGGGCGGCGGCGCGGTGCAGGCCACCGCGGGCCGGGTCTTCTTCAGCTACGGCGGCCAGCAGGCATCGTGCAGCGGAAACGCCGTGACCAGCGGGAACAAGAGCGTCGTGCTCACCGCTGGGCACTGCGTGAAGCTGGACGGCGCCTGGCACACCGACTGGGTGTTCGTCCCGGCCTACGACAACGGCGACGCCCCGCACGGCACCTGGACCGCGCGTGCCACGCTGGCCACCCCGCAGTGGACGGCCACCGAGGACATCAACTACGACGTCGGCGCGGCGGTGGTCAACCCGTTGAACGGCCGCAACCTCACCGACGTCGTCGGCGGTCAGGGCGTCGCGTTCAACCAGGAGCGCGGCCAGGACATGTACGCCTTCGGCTGGCCGGCCGCCGATCCCTACGACGGCACCCGGATGATCTACTGCAGCGGCGCCACCTTCGACGCGCTGATCAGCGACGGCATCGGCATGACCTGTGACATGACGGGCGGCTCCAGCGGCGGCCCGTGGTTCCTCGACTTCAACGAGGACACCGGCACCGGGATCCAGAACTCGGTGAACAGCTACAAGATCAACCTCATCTCGCTGTGGATGTTCGGCCCGTACTTCGGCGCCGACGCCCAGGGCGTGTACAACGCCGCGCAGGCGGCCTGAGGCGGGGCCGGTGGCGGGTGGCCCGGAGTCGTTGTCGAGTCGTCCCCGCCACCGGCCTATTCTCGCCACGATGAGCACGCGATTCACCGGCTTCGGCGAGCATGCGATCGACTTCTACGACGGCCTGGTAGCGGACAACTCCAAGTCCTACTGGACCGACAACAAGCACATCTACCAGGCCGACGTGCGGGAGCCGATGACGGCGCTGCTCGCGGAGCTGACCGGTGAGTTCGCCGCCGACGACTCCAGGGTGACCGTGTTCCGGCCCTTCCGGGACGTGCGGTTCGCCAAGGACAAGACCCCGTACAAGACCCACTGCGGCGGCGTCATCGAGGCCGGCCGGGGCGCGGGCGCGTACTACGTCGAGCTCGGGCCCGACGGCGTGCGCACCGGCGGCGGGTGCTTCCACCTCGAGTCCGACCAGCTGGCCCGCTTCCGCGCCGCGGTCGCCGAGCAGATCCACGGCGAGGCCCTGGCGAGGATCCTGGCCAAGCTGACCAAGGCGGGCTGGGAGCTCAAGGGCGACCGGCTGCGCACCCGGCCGCGCGGTGTCGATCCCGACCACCCGCGCATCGACCTGCTCCGGTACCGCTCGGTCTACGCGGTGCGCACCTGGGAGCCGGACGACGTGCTGCACGAGCGGGTGCTGCTGGACCGGGTGCGCAGGGCCTTCCGGGCCCTGCGGCCGTTCAACGAGTGGGCACGGGACCACGTCGGGGTCACCGAAAAGCGAACGGCGAGGTAATTTCTGTATCGATCCGCCGATTATTGCTGGGTTCTTCGGGATCGTTCCAGGATTGGGCGCTAGGCTGCGTACCTGTGAGTCGACGAGCGAAGATTGTATGCACTCTGGGACCGGCGACGGCGACCCCGGAGAAGGTGCGCGACCTGGTCGCGGCCGGCATGGACGTCGCCAGGATGAACTTCAGCCACGGTAGCCACGGTGACCACAAGCAGGTCTACGACCTGGTGCGCGCCGCTTCCGACGAGTCGGGACGAGCCGTAGGCATCATGGGCGACCTGCAGGGTCCCAAGATCCGCCTCGGCACGTTCGCCAACGGCAAGGCCGAATGGCGGGTCGGTGACGTCGTGCGGATCACCGTCGAGGACGTCGCCGGCACCCACGACCGGGTCTCCACCACCTACAAGGGCCTGGCCAGGGACGCGCGTCCCGGCGACCGGCTGCTGGTGGACGACGGCAACGTCGGGCTGACGGTGACCGAGGTGGACGGGCCGGACGTGGTCTGCGAGGTCACCGAGGGCGGCAAGGTCAGCAACAACAAGGGCATCTCGTTGCCGGGTATGGACGTCTCCGTGCCGGCGATGTCGGAGAAGGACATCGAGGACCTGGAGTTCGCGCTCCAGCTCGGGGTGGACTTCGTCGCGTTGTCGTTCGTGCGGTCCCCGGCCGACATCGACCTGGTGCACCAGGTGATGGACCGGGTCGGCCGCGGCCGGGTGCCGGTGATCGCCAAGCTGGAGAAGCCGGAGGCGGTGTCCAACCTCGAGGCGATCGTGCTCGCCTTCGACGGGGTCATGGTGGCCCGGGGCGACCTCGGCGTCGAGCTGCCGCTCGAGCAGGTGCCGCTGGTGCAGAAGCGCACCATCCAGATCGCGCGGGAGAACGCGAAGCCGGTGATCGTGGCGACCCAGATGCTGGAGTCCATGATCAACAACTCCCGGCCGACCAGGGCCGAGGCCTCCGACGTGGCCAACGCGGTGCTCGACGGCGCGGACGCGGTGATGCTCTCCGGCGAGACCAGCGTCGGCCGGTACCCGATCGAGACCGTGGAGACCATGAGCCGGATCGTCGAGGCCGTGGAGAGCGAGTCGACGGTGGTGCCGCCGCTGACCCACGTGCCGCGCACCAAGCGGGGCGTGCTGTCCTACGCGGCGCGGGACATCGGCGAGCGGCTCAACGCCAAGGCGCTGGTCGCGTTCACCCAGTCCGGGGACACCGTGCGCCGCCTGGCGCGGCTGCACACCCACCTGCCGTTGCTGGCCTTCACTCCCGAGCCCGCCGTGCGCAGCGCGCTGGCGCTGACCTGGGGGGTGGAGACGTTCATGGTGCCCGAGGTGGACTCGACCGACCTCATGGTCCGCCAGGTGGACACCTCGATGCTGTCCATCGGGCGCTACCAGCCAGGGGATCTTGTGGTGGTCGTCGCAGGCTCCCCACCGGGGACGGTCGGCTCCACTAACCTCATCCGGGTGCACCGGCTCGGCGAGGAGGACCACGCCTGAGGCCGCGTACGCCTGGCCAGAGGAGCGGCGAATGACCGAAGCGGCGCGACAGGCGGCCGCCGATCTGGCGGAGCTGCGTGCCGGGCGCGAGGTGGCGACCGGTCAGCCGGTGCTGGACCATCTGGTCGCGCTGCTCGACCTGGAGCGGATCGAGGAGAACATCTTCCGCGGCGTCAGCCCGGCGGAGTCCCCGGTGCGGGTCTTCGGCGGGCAGGTCGCCGGGCAGGCGCTGGTGGCCGCCGGCCGGACCGTGCCGGCGGAGCGGAAGGTCCACTCGCTGCACGCGTACTTCATCCGGCCAGGGGACCCGAACATCCCGATCGTGTACGAAGTCGACCGGATCCGGGATGGTCGGTCGTTCACCACCCGGCGGGTGGTCGCGGTCCAGCGCGGCAAGGCGATCTTCTCCCTGTCCGCGTCGTTCCACCTGCGGGAGGACGGTCTGGACCACGCGGACCTGATGCCGGACGTGCCGCACCCGGAGACGCTGCCCAACCGGGCGGCGGGCATGGCCGAGCTGGTCGACAAGCTCGGCGTGCTCGCCACCCTGCCGCGGCCGATCGACATCCGCTACGTCACCGAGCCGCCGTGGACGGCCAGGGAGCACGGCCGGGGCGAGGGCGGCAACCGGGTGTGGATGCGCGCCGACGGCACGCTGCCCGACGACGAGCTGCTGCACGTGTGCGTGCTGACCTACGCCTCGGACATGACCCTGCTCGACTCGATCCTGGTGCGGCACGGGCTGTACTGGGGTTATGACAACGTCGTCGGCGCGAGCCTGGACCACGCGCTGTGGTTCCACCGGCCCTTCCGCGCGGACGAGTGGTTCCTCTACGACAGCACCTCGCCGAGCGCGTCGAACGCGCGGGGGCTCGCGACCGGCCGGTTCTTCGCGCAGGACGGCACGTTGATCGCCACCGTGGTGCAGGAGGGGCTGCTGCGGGTCTTCGACTGACCCTCCTTGTTGGTGGTTGCCTCTTGTTGGTGATTGTCAGGGAGTCCTTCGAGTAGGAGGATTCTTCACCTTGACCTTCCCTGACCACCTCAGGAGCCCCTGTGCGCAGACCCTTACGCCTGACCGCCCTGCTGGCCGGCCTGATCCTGTTGGTCGGTGCCGCCCCGGTCCAGGCACACGACCAGGACAGCCTCGGCGCCGACCTGGACACCATCCTCGCCGACCCCGGCCTCGCCGGCGCCGACGTCGGCCTGGTGGTGACCACGCTCGACGGCGAGGTCGTCTACCAGCGTGCCGCCGACCGCCGCCGTCAGCCGGCGTCGAACGCGAAGCTCGCGACGTCGGCCGCCGCGCTGGAGGTGCTCGGCGAGGACCACACCTTCACCACGTCGGTCGCGAGCAGCGGCCGCCGGCGGGGCACGGTGCTCGACGGCGACCTGTACCTCAGGGGCACCGGCGACCCGACGATGCTCGCCAAGGACTACGACGACCTGGCCGCACGGGTCGCGCGTAGCGGGGTCCGGCTGGTCACCGGCAGGCTGGCGGCCGACGACACCTGGTTCGACGACGTGCGGCTCGGCCTGTCCTGGGCGTGGGACGACGAGCCGTACTACTACAACGCGCAGGTGTCCGCGCTGACCGTGTCGCCGGACGCCGACTTCGACGCCGGCTCGGTGATCGTGCGGGTGGCGCCGGGGGCGGCCGGGGCGCGGGCGGTGGTGAGTACCGAGCCGCCGACCGACTACGTGCGGGTGGTGAACCGGGCGACCACCGGCGCGCCGGGGTCGGCGAACACCGTGACCGTCGACCGGGAGCACGGCGGGAACACGTTCACCGTGACCGGCTCCGTCCCGGCCGGCGGCGCGGCCACGACCGAGTGGATGGCGGTCTGGGAGCCGACCGACTACGCGGCCGCGTTGTTCCGGTCGGCGCTCGCGCGGCACGGGGTGCGGGTGCTCGGCCCGACCGTGCGGGCGGCGACCCCGGCGGACGCGACGGCGGTGGCCAGCCGGGAGTCGATGCCGTTGCGGGAGCTGCAGGTGCCGTTCCTCAAGCTGTCGAACAACCTGCACGCCGAGATCCTGGTCAAGTCGATGGGCCGGGCGGTGGCCGGCGACGGCAGCTGGCACGCCGGCCGGACCGCGCTGACCGGCGCGCTGACCGACCTCGGCGTCACCGGCAGGCTGTCCATGGCCGACGGGTCCGGATTGTCCAGGATGGACCAGATCTCCCCGGACCAGCTGGCGCAGCTGCTGGCCGGCGCGGCGGACCGGCCGTGGTTCGGCGCGTGGTACGAGGCACTGCCGATCGCCGGCAACCCCGACCGGCTGACCGGCGGGACGCTGCGCAGCCGGATGGCCGGGACCGCGGCCGAGGGCACGGTGCACGCGAAGACCGGCTCGCTGACCGGCGTCTCCGGGCTGTCCGGCTACGTCGACACGGCGGCCGGCGAGCGGTGGATCTTCTCGATGATCACCAACAACACGATCGACGTGAACGCGAAGGCCATCGAGGACAAGATCGCCATCCGCCTGGCCGAGCAGGGCGGCACGACCACCGCCCCCACCCACACCCCCACCGCCAGGACTGAACACCCCATCGAGTGCAGCTGGCAGAAAGCCTGCTGACCCCGCGGAGTTGCTGAGGGGCGGGTCCGGAGGGTCGGTGGGACGGCTCCGGACCCGCCTCCTTGCCAGGTGACCCGGGGGGAAAAGGGGAGCGGGTCACCCGAGGCGAGCGGCGGTTCGGGCAAAACCGAGCGCTCGCGGATCAGGGGTCAGCCGGACACGCGCACGACCGCGTGCCGGCCGGGGCCGGCGATGGCCGGACGGCGGAGCGGCACGGTGGCCTCTGGCGCCTCGTCGGTCACGTCCACCAGGCACAGGTGTGCGGTCAGGTAGGCACGGCAGGGTGCCGGGGTGCGGCTGAACCGGCCGGGCCGGCAGTTCGTGCAGCGCCCGGTGCTGTCCGGGGAGTGCTCGTCGAGCACCCCGAGCAGGGCTTCGATCAGTTTGGGCAGTTCGGAGCGGGCCACGTCGGCCGCGGCGCGGTCGTCGCCGTGCCGCGCGCGACCGGATATATCGGTCAGATAGTCGGCCAGCGACGTCTCCAGCTGGCCAAAGATCGGGCTACTCACCGTGACTCCCGTTGAACCGACGATTACGAAGGGCTTAACCTTGCCTGCATCGACCTTGCGTGTTCCCGAACAACGAGTCGGTCGCATAAGCAGCTTGCGGTGAGGGACCCGCATTCTGCAAGTTGCAGTACACGATCGGGTGACGCGGAACGGTCCTGGGTGGAGTTGTCTACTCAGCGCAGGCAATCTGTTCCGAGTTTCTCGGATTAATCCCCGGTTTCGAGAAATCGGGGAAACGCACCCTGGTGAAGGCCATCTGGTGAAGGCCATGACAAAGACGAGGTGATCTGGTTGGCGCGAGGTCCAAGTCCGACGGTTCGGCGTCGGCGACTTGCGAGCGAACTGCGCAGGCTGCGCGATGCCGCCGAACTGACCATTGACGAGGTCGGCGAGAAACTGGAGTGTTCGGCCTCCAAGATCAGTCGCATCGAGACCGGTCACGTCGGGGTCACCCCGCGCGACGTCCGGGACATGCTCGAGGTGTACGGAATCGATAATGACGAGCGCGACGCGCTTGTCCAGTTGGCCCGCGAGGCCCGCAAGAAGGGGTGGTGGCACGCCTACAACGAGGTGTTCACCGGTTCGTTCGTCGGCCTGGAGTCCGACGCCGCGTCCCTGCGCACCCACCAGGCGCTGCTGGTGCCCGGTCTACTCCAGACCGAGGGCTACGCCAGGGCCGTGCACCGGGCGATCCGTCCGGACGCGACCGAGGGCGAGGTCGACCTGCGGGTCAAGGCGAGGTCGGCCAGACAGAAGCTGCTCACCGACCAGAGCCCGCCGGAGTACTGGGCGGTCCTCGACGAGGCCGTGCTCTACCGCACGGTCGGCGGCGCGGACATCATGCGCGAGCAGCTGAACCGGCTGGTCGAGCTGGCCGGGCTGCCGCACGTGACCCTGCAGGTCGTCCCGTTCTCCTCGGGCGCGCACGCCGGCATGGAGGGCCCCTTCCTCATCCTCGGCTTCCCCGAGCAGGCCGATCCGGACGTGGTCTACGTCGAGAACACCACAACTGGCGTCTACTTGGAACAGCCATCGGACGTTTATCGGTATACGTTGATGTTCGATCATTTGCGTGCGGCGGCGCTGAAGCCGGACGACACCGTGGCATTGGTCGCTCAGGTCGCCGACCGGCTGACCTAGGTAATCCTTGAGAGGAGCAGAGTGTTGACCTTTTCTGACCTGACGGGTGCAGACTGGCGCAAGAGCAGCCGTAGTGGTGCGGGCAACGACTGTGTCGAGCTTGTCGTGGCCAGAATCGGCGCTGCGGTGCGCGATTCGAAGCGGCCGGCGGCTGGTCACATCGAGTTCGCCAGCGGACAGTGGAACGCCTTCATGGGCGCGGTGAAGGAGGGGCGTCTCGACGCCTGACCAGTGAACTACGCCGGCACCGCCGGCATGGTTCCCGTCGAGGCCTAGCCTTGACGATCGGCAGCCCACGTGCCCCCCGGACCCTGGAGCACCGTCGGCGCCGCCCCTTACCCCGCCTTACCCCACCCCTTACGACATCCCCCACACGGGTACAGCCAGCCGCACCTGAGGTCTGCGCGAACCTCCGATGCCTGGCAGGCGACCTCAGGACGACTCTGACTCTCGTCACGGATTGCACAGCGACGAGGAGTCGAGATGATGGTCACCCCCGAGTTCATCAGGGTCGAGATGGACTACCGACTGGAGCACGCGCTCAGCGGCGACGAGCTGGCGCACGTGCGTGCGGCCCGGAGCAGGCGGCGCCCCTGGTGGCGGCGAGTGTTCGGCTACCGGACGGATGAGGCGCCCGGCCCGGTTAATCAGGTACGGCCCGCCCTCTGAGGTGTGCGAGCATGCAGAGCGTGGCACGCCTTGGCTCCGGTATCGCGCTGGTGGCACGTGACCGGGAGCTCGGCCGGTTGCGCGCCACCTTCGAACAGGCCGCCGCCGGCAACGCGGCGGCCTTACTCATCTCCGGCGACGCCGGTGTCGGCAAGACCAGGCTGACCGAGGAGCTGGCCGCGCTGGCCAGGGACAAGGACGCCGTCGTGCTCACCGGCCGGTGCCTGGACGCCGGCGAGACCGGCCTGCCCTACCTGCCCTTCGTCGAGGCGATGGCCCAGCTCCCGGACCCGGCGCAGGCCGTTGCCACCCACCCGGCGCTCACCAGGCTGCTGCCCGACCAGATGCTCCCGGCCGCCGGCGACGAGTCGGTCGGCGAGATGCCGGGCACCGGTGTGGTGCTCGCCGGGCGCGGCGCCCGCGGCGGCCGGTCCGAACAGGACATCGGCCAGCTGCAGCTGTTCGACGCCGTGCACGGGTTGCTGACCGACCTGGCGGCCGACCGGTGCGTCGTGCTCGTGCTGGAGGACCTGCACTGGGCGGACGGCTCCACCCGCTGGCTGCTGGCGTTCCTGGTCTCCCGGCTGCGCGACCAGCGGCTGTTCATCGTCGGCACCTACCGCGGCGACGACCTGCACCGCCGCCATCCGCTGCGCCAACTGCTCGCCGAGCTCGTCCGGCTGCCGGCCACCGAGCGGCTGGAGCTGACCCCGTTCGGCGACGCCGACTCCCACACGTTCGTCGCCGCGCTCGCCGACGAGGTACTGCCCGAGGACGTGGTCCGCGAGGTCGCCGGCCGGTCGGAGGGCAACGCGTTCTTCGCCGAGGAGCTGGTCGCCGCCTACGCCGACCGCAGCGCGGGCGGTGGCCTGCCGGCGACCCTGGTCGACGTGCTGCTCTCCCGCGTCGAGCGGCTCTCCCCGGTGGCCCAGCAGGTGATCCGGGTGGCCTCGGTCGGCGGCCGCCGGGTCACGCACGGCACGCTGCTCGACGTCGACGAGCTCGCCGAGCCGGACCTGGAGGAGGCCCTGCGCGAGGCGGTGCAGCACCACGTGCTGGTCCCCAGGTCGGAGCAGGGGATCGCCATCTACGCCTTCCGGCACGCGCTGCTGCGCGAGGCCGTGTACGGCGACCTGCTGCCCGGCGAGCGGGTGCGGCTGCACAGCGCCTACGCCGCCAGGCTGGTCGGCCGGCACGACCGGCGGGGCATCGCGGCCGCGCTGGCCCACCACAGCATGGAGAGCCACCAACTGCCCCAGGCGCTCACCGCGTCGGTGGCCGCCGGGGTGGAGGCCGGGCAGTACGGCGCGCCGACCGAGGCGCTGCACCACTTCGAGCGGGCGCTGAAGCTGTGGGAGGCGGTGCCCGCCGACCAGCGCCCCCCGGACCTGAACGAGGGAAAGCTGCTGCGCAAGGCCTCGCACATGGCGGGCAGCGCGGGCGAGCCGGAGCGGGCGGCGGCCTTCGCCAGGCAGTCGGTCAAGCTGCTCGACCCGGCGGGCGACCCGGAGATCGCCGGCATGGCCATGCGGCGGCTCGCGTCCGCGCTGTTCGTCCTCGAGGGTCGTGAGCAGGAGGCCCGCGAGATGATCGAACGGGCCTGGGCGCGCGTCGCCGACCTGCCGGCGGGCTGTGAGAAGGCCTGGGTGCTCACGGTGTACGCGGGGATCCTGCGCGGTCTGCGCGAGCCGCTCGACGCCCGCACGTTCGCCGAGCTGGCGGTGAGGACCGCCCAGGAGGTCGGTGAGTCCGGCGTGGAGGCCGACGCGCTGGTCACCCTCGGCGCGCTGGACGAGGCCGAGGGGCTGGTCGAGCGCAGCCGCGACCGGCTGCACGCCGCCCAACGGCTCGCCCAGGCCGACGACGTGCCCGCCGTCGAGCTGCGCGCCTGGCACTACCTCGGGTTCAACCACTACGAGCGGGGCGAGCTCGACGACGCGGTGCGGATCATCGACGAGGGCATCGACCGGGCCAGGAGCACCGGCCTGACCTGGGGAACCTACGGCCTCGAGCTACGGGTGATGAAGGTGATCACCCGGTACGCCCGCGGCGACTGGGACGAGAGCGAGGCGGCCGCCGAGCCGCCGGGCAAGCGGGTGTCCAGCACGGTCTCGGCCAGGCTCGCCGCGGTCAGCAGCGCGGTGATGATCGGCCGGGGCCGGCTGGCGGACGCCGCCCGGCTGGCGGCCGAGCTGCGCCCCGAATGGGACCGGGACTTCCAGCTCGGCGCCACCATGGGTGCCGCCGGCGCCGAGCTGGCGCTGTGGCAGGGGCGTTACCAGGATGGCATCCGGCACGTGCGGGACGCGCTGGCGTGGGTGGAGCGGGTCGGCGGGCAGTGGACGCTGGTCGGCATCCGGATCGCCGCCCTCGGGGTGGCGCTGTGCGCCGAGGCGGCCGCGGCGGCCGGGCGGCGGCGGGCC
>NZ_BAAGXS010000092.1:0-22090 GCF_054779715.1 Actinophytocola sediminis
GACCGCCCAGCACGCCGGCGCCCACACCTCCTTCGCGTCCAGCACGGCCAGCAGCGTTCGCAGCCCGGCCAGCGCGCCGGCCAGGTCGCCGCCGGCGAACGCGGCCCGCGCCCACGTGCCGGCCGCCGCCGGCACCACCTCGTAGGCGCCGATCTCGACCGCGAACTCGGTGACCCGGCGCGCGTTCGCGGTCGCGCGGTCGAGGTCGCCCTCGGCGAGCGCGAGCCCACCGGCGACCAGCTCGAGGTCCATCCGGGTGGTGGCGTAGTCGGCGGCGTCGGCGAGCAGTTCCTCGACGGTGGCGGCCAGGCCCGCCCAGCGCCCGGTGCGGTGGTGCGCGACCGCGAGCCCGGCCCTGATCATCACCGCCAGCCTGCGGTTCTGTTGGGCGGCGTCGGCCAGCAGCGCGGCGTCGAGCATCGTCGTCGCGGTCGGCAGGTGGCCGGTGTAGCAGGCGGCGACCCCGAGCGAGTAATGGGCGTTGGCCTCCCGCCGCTGTCGCGGGGCGCCGCCGGTCAGCTCGGTCACCCGCGCGGCGATGGCCCGCCAGGCGGGGTCGCCGTTCTCCATCAGGATGGCGCCCGCCTTGCCGAGCACGAACACCGCGAGCAACCGGTCGTCGACGTCCTCGGCCAGGGCCACCGCCTCGGTCAGCCAGCGCACCGCCTCGGCCACCGGCACCTCGGGCGGGACCGTGACGCCGAGGCCGACCATGGCCCAGGCCCGCAGGTCCGCCCGGTGGGCCAGATCGGGCAGCGCGTCGAGGAACAGCCTGCGCTGCAGCGCGGGGTCCTCGCCGGCCTGGCCGAGGATCACCGCGAGCAGGAACCGCAGCTCACCGCGCAGCGGGGCGGGGATGTCGAGGTCGATGGCGGCCCGTAGCGGCGCGGTGATCTCGCGGGCGTGCAGGGTGTCCAGTGCCGCCCAGCCCAGCGCCACCGCGAGCGTGCCGCGCCGCGCCGGCGGCAGTTCCGCGTGCTGGAGCACGGCGGCGAGCAGGCGGACCGCCTCGTCCTCATCGCCGAGCGCGGCCGCCTGGGCCGCCGCCCTGGCCGCGGCGTCGGCCCATTCGGCCGGCCGGCCGGCGTGCCGCAGGTGGTGGGCGATCTGCCCGAGCGGGGTGGGCGTGACCGCCGCGAGCACGTCGGCGGCCCGCCCGTGCAGCGCCATCCGGCGGGCGGGGTTCAGGTTCTCGTAGACCGCCTGCGCGGCGAGCGCGTGCCGGAAGCCGAACCCGGTGCCCACCTCGGCGAGCACCCCGCGGTCGACCGACTCGGCCAGCGCGTCGACCGGGTCGGCCAGTCCGGTCAACGCCAGCAGCACCGGCCGGGTCACCGGGGTGCGCACCACCGCGACCGCCTCCACCAGCCGCTGGGTGCCCGCGGCCAACCTGGCCACCCTGGCCAGGGTGGAGTCGCGGATGCCGCGGGGCACCGCCAGCCGGTCCAGCGCCCGCCTGGCCCACCGGTCGCCGCGCTGGACCACCAGGCCGCGCTCGCGGACCAGGGCGAGCACCTCCTCGATCGCGAACGGCAGTCCCGAGGTGCGGGCCGCCAGGTAGCCGGCGAACTCGGCCGACACCTGGTCCTGGCCGAGGATCGCGGCGGCCAGGTCACCGGTCCCCGCCTCGTCCAGCAATCCGAGCGACAGGTGGCCCACCGTGGTGCCGGCCGGTGGCCGTGCGGTCAACGCCCGCAGGCCGGCGTCGGCCTCCTCGCCGCGGTAGGTGAGCACCACGGCCAGGCCGGCCGGCAGGCCGCCGAGCAGGTAGGTGAGGAAGTCGCCGGTCTGCTCGTCCATCCAGTGCAGGTCCTCCAGGACGAGGACCGCCGGCGACACCGCGGCCAGCACCTCGACCAGGCCGCGGCAGACCCGGTGCCGCTGGGCCATGGCGTCGTCCAGGGACGCCGGCAGGGGTGGCAGCCAGGGCGTCAGCTCCGGCAGCAGCGGCCGCAGCGCACCGGCCACAGTGGACAGTCTGGCGGCGGCCAGGCCGTCGCCGACGCCGCCGAGGGCCTCCACGACCGGGCCGAGCGGGAACGACTCGCGGATCGGGTGGCACCGGCCGATCAGGACCCGTCTGCCCTGGACGGTCGGGCCGGCGAGGAGTTCGGCGACCAGCCTGCTCTTGCCGATGCCGGCCTCGCCGTCGACCGAGACCACCGACGGTGGGGCCGCGACCGCGGCCGCCAGTGCGGCCAACTCCGCCGCTCGCCCCACCATGGCCGGCGCGCTCACGCGCCGCACCGCGTCAGCTGGTCCGGTGCCGTCGCCCACGGACAGGAGCCTGCTGGCCGGAACGGGCCAGGTCAAGAATCACGCTGACGTCCGGACCGACCGGAGCAGGTCGAGGAGTTCCTGCTCGTCGAGGTTCATCCGGTTCGCGGCCTCGACCACCTGGCGCACCAGGTCGACCAGGACCGCCCGGTCGGGCCGTACTCCGGCCGCGACGGTCGCGCCCCGGCTGCGCCGCAACTCGATCAGGCCTTCGGCCCGCAGTTGCTGGTAGCCGGCCAGTACGGTGTGGATGCTCACGCCCAACGAGGTCGCGAGCTCCCGCGCGGGTGGCAGCCGGTCGCCGGCACGCACGGTCTCCTCGGCGATCCCGCGCCGCACGCAGGCGGCGATCTGCGCACTGAGCGGAACACCGTTGGCGGGGTCGACCCGGAACAGCACGCGGACTCACCCCTGCCGGTCGCGCAGGCCGTTGACGACCCTGGCCGCGGTCTCGGCGTCGTCCACGGTGACCACGAACCGCCTGCCCGACGTGCGGGTCAGCACCAGCGCGGTGCCGGAGCGCAGCAGGAACCCGCTGGCCCCCGGCACGATCCGGTAGCCCCACCCGCCGAACTGCGCCGGGGAGACGTGCTCGGCCACGGCAGACTCGGTCCGGTCGAGGGCGACACGCGTTCGGGGCCAGCCCAGCGCGGTGAACGCCACCGTCGTCCCTCGCCGGTCGACGGTGACCTTCGCACTGGACAGCAGGCAGACCAGCAGGCCGGCCACGACGACCAGCCACCCGGTGCCCCAGCCGACACTCCAGCCGAGCAGCACGCCGCCGACCGCCAGCAGCACGCCAAGCGCCGCCAGCCAGGGCGAGCTCATCGGGCGTGACCAGCTCACCCGCTCTCCCGGGGCGAGGTCCATGGTGGGCGGGTCGTGGTCGTCGCGGGTGGCCGCGCTCCTCGGCGCCAGCACCGCGCCGATCACCCCGGCCACCACGGCGGCGCCGAAGGCGTAGAGCAGCAGTCCCGCCGGCATCGTGACGGTCGCCGGGTCTCCAGCGTCGAGGTTGCCCGCCACCACCATGAACAGCACGACACCGAGGAAACCGGCCAGCGCCCAGGAGAACACCACGTGTAGTCGCGGTATGTCCCACTTGGACACCGGGACGCCCCACAGTGGACGGTTGACCAGCCCGAGAGCCACCGCGAGCACCAGCCCGAGCCCGACCATGCCGATCAGCATCGCCTGGCGGCTCAGCTGGTCGTTGACCGAGCCGTCGGCCGCGAAGTGCGTCGCCAGCTGTGCCGGCAGCCGGTCCCAGGTCGCCACCAGCAGCACCGCGGCCGGCACCACCGCCAGCACCTGCGGAACCCCGGCCAGCAGGATCCGGCGCGTTCCGTGTCTCATCCGCCACCTCCTCGTTTGTTATGGAACAACTATAACAAACGAGGGATCGGGCCTACTGGTCGCGGCCGAACAGGCTGTGCAGACAGGCCAGCAGGCTGCGAGCCTGCACGTTGACGTAGTGGCTGTGGCGCAGCAGGCCGACCAGCTGGTTCAGCGTCAGCCACCGGAAGTCGGGATAGTCGGCCGGCAGCGGTTCGGCGTCGGTCTCCACGATGACGTACCGGGTTCGGGCGTGGTAGAACCGGCCGCCCTCCTCCGAATGCGTCGCGTCGAACCGGATCCTGGACGGGTCGGCGGTCAGCACGTCGTCCAGGAACGGCAACCGGTCCGCGGGCGCGACGTTCGCGTAGTTGCCGACGGTGCACTGCACGGTCGGCGCCAGCTCGACCGCGTCGAAGTAGCCGGGCTCGACCCGCGCGTTGGCGAACACGTGCAGCACCCCGTCGAACCGCTTGACCAGGAACGCGGCCAGGCTGTCGCCGGACGGGCGCAGCATCGGTTGCGACCAGCGCCGCACCTCCCGGCTCTCGGCCCGCACGTCGACACCCATGATGCTGAAGTACAGCCCGGTCTCGTGGGCGATGCGCTCCGGTGAGCGCACCCACTGCCGGACCTCCCGCAACGGAATGCGCGTGGCGCTGATCTCGGTGCGGGTACGGGCGTTGGTGAGCCAGCTCAGGATGGTGTCGGTGCTGTGCCGGCTGCCGGACAGCTCGCTGCACGAGCGCATCAACGACGTGCGGAAGTCGCGGTCACCCGCCGGGAGCAGACCCATCAGGTCCATCCCGGAGAACGGCAGGCAGGACAGCACGGTGCGCGCGTCCATGTTGACCACGTTCTCCTGGGCCAGCAAGCGGTGCAGCAGGTTCAGCGGCACCCAGGCGAAGTCCGCCAACACATCCACGTCGTCCTGGATCTCGACGACCATGTTGCGGTTGCGCTTCTGGTAGAACCACGAGCCCTGTTCGGACTGCAGCACGTCGGCGATGACCCGGTGAGGCGTGGTGTCGGTGAAGTACTCCAGGTACGGCACCGGCTTTCCCTGGTGCACCCTGGTGTAGTTGCTCCTGGTGGCCTGCACCGTCGGCGAGAGCTGGACGCCGTTGCAGTTCCCTGGCTCCACTTTGGCCTGCATCAGGCAGTGCAGCAGCCCGCCGATGTCCTTCACCAGGATGCCGAGGATGCCGATCTCCGGCTGGTTGATGATCGGCTGGGTCCAGTGCGGCACCCGCGCGCCCGGCTGGCGCACGTCCAGACCCTCGACCGTGAAGAACTTCCCGCTCTCGTGGCACAGGTTGCCGGTGCGCTCGTCGATGGACCACCCGGCCATCTCCGCGAACGGCACCGGGGTGACCGTGGTGCGGTTCCTGGCGGCGCTGTCGGCGAACCACTGGTCGAACTCGGCGGTCTGTTCGGGCCGGGGCGACGCGGCCAGTGCCGCCTCGGCGATCCGGATCGGCAGGGTGACGTCGCTGGTGCGGACCAGACCGGACCGGGCGCTCACACCGTTTCCCTTGCCGAGACCATCGCCCGCACGGAGTCCGCCAGGGTGTACTTCGCGTGCCACCCGAGGGTCGCGGCCGCGAGGCCGGCGTCGACCTTCGTCCACTCGCCACCCTTGTCCCGCAGCGCCGCGGTCTTCTCCCGCACGGCCGACGGTGGCAGGCCGGCGGCGGCCACCAGCGCGTACACCAGCTCACGCATGCTCACCGCCGTGCCGCTGCCGATGTTGAGTACCGGCGCGGACAACGGCCGGCTCGCGGCGAGCCGGACGGCGGTGGCCAGGTCGCGGTTGTCGAGGTAGTCGCGTTGCGCATCCGCGATGGTCAGTTCGAGCCCGATCGCCGGGTCGAGGTCGGCCAACTTCTCCACCAGGAAGCCGAGAAAACTCCCCCGCGCCGGGTCCGGACCGTACACATTGGACACCCGGAGGACGACGGCGTCGATCTCGCCCCGGCCGGCCGCGTCCAGCACCAGCCGCGAGCTGGCGAACTTGACGCGCGCGTAGTCCGTTGTCGGCAACGGGATCGTGGTCTCCGCGACCGAGGTGCCGACCGGCTGCGCGCCGTACTCGTGCACCGTGCCGACGTGCACCAGCCGCGGCCGCGCCGGCACGGCCGCCATCCCCGCGATGAGCCGTTCGACCAACCGGATGTGCGCGTAGTCGAGCTCGGCCGCGTCGTTGGACCACTTGCCGGCCGCGTTGACCACCACCGAGGCCTCGCTGTCGGCCAGCACGGCGGCGATGTCGGCCGGGTCGCTCGCGGCGACGTCCATGGCCACGAACCGGTGTGCCGCCGTGGCCGGCGACGGGGTGCGGGCGATCACCAGCACGTCGTGGCCCGCGTCGGCCAGTGCGGCGCACACGTGCCGGCCAACGCTGCCGGTACCGCCGACGACGACAGCCCGGGGTGCGCGCTGTTCGGCGCTCATCGTGCGCCGACCAACGGGACACAGTCGGCGTAGGCCGGCAGCAGGCCCCGTTCCCGCGCCTCGGCGAACGTCGGCGCCGCACTGTCCCGATCGGACACGAGCGGGTCGACGTCGGTCGGCCATGGCAGCTCGAGTGCCGGGTCCAGCGGGTTGATGGACAGCTCGCGTTCCGGCACGTACGTGCTGGACACCATGTAGGACATGATGGAACCGGGCTCCACCGCGTAGAAGGCGTGCCCGACACCGACCGGGAAGTACACCGCGCGCAACGACTCCTCGTCCAGCTCGACCACGTCCCACACGCCGAAGGTCGGCGAGCCGACCCGGATGTCGAGCACCAGGTCGAGCACCCGGCCCCGGGGGCAGTAGACGTACTTGTCCTGCCCTGGCGGAGTCGTGGTGAAGTGCACGCCACGCACGACCCCGCGCGCGGACCGGCTGTGGTTGGTCTGCGCCACGGTGAACCGGTGCCCGGTGGCCGCGACGAAGGCCTCCTCCTGGAACGGCGAGACGAACGCGCCCCGGCTGTCGTGGTGGATCCCCGGGGTGAACTCGAACGCCCCGGTGACCGCGAGTTCGCGCGCCCGCATCCCGCTCAGCCCGCCTTGTGCTGGTTGACCAGCCGCTCGATCTCCGGCACGACGCTGTTGGCTGTCGGCATGCCGCGCATCTCGTCGCGCAGCTTGGCCGCGCCCGCCTGGAACTGCGGGTCGCCGATCAGCTGACTGACCGCCGCACCAGCGCTCTCCGGGGTGACCGACGGGCCGTGCAGCCGCAGCCCGGCACCGGCCTCCTCGGTGCGCTGGGCCCGGATCCACAGGTCACCGTGGCGGATGGTGGAGATCAGCTGGGGTACACCGGCGTCGACGGCGGTGGACCAGGTGCCGAACCCACCGTGGTGCACGACCGCCGAACACGTCGGCAGCAGCGCGTGCATCGGCACGAAGCCGACCGCGCGGACGTTGTCCGGCAGCGTGCCCAGCTTCTCCTTCTCCGCCTCGCTCACCGTGGTGATGACCTCGACGTCCAGGTCCGCCAGCCCGGCGAGCAGGTCGGCGAAGGGCAGGAAGGTGGTGCCCAGCGCCGCCTCGAACGAGCTGCCGGAGGTCACCACCACGCGGGGCCTGTCGGACTTCTCCCACACCCACCTCGGCACCACGGACCGGCCGTTGTAGGGGGTGTAGCGCACCGGCACCCGGGTGCCGGTGATCGGCAGCTGCACGCTGTCGGGGATCGGGTCGATGGTGAAGTTCCCGGTGACGACGTCCTCGCTGAACTCCACGCCGTGGATGTCCAGCTGCCGGCCGAGCCAGTCGGCCATCGGGTCCTGCTGCATCGTGGCCGGCTGCTCATCCTTGAGCCGCAGGAAGACCTCGCGCATGGCACCGTAGATGTCGACTGTCCACATCAGCCTGGCGTGCGGCACGCCGGCGGCCTTGGCGGCGACCGCGCCGGCGTGGGTCAGCGGGTCCCAGATGACCAGGTCGGGCTGCCAGGCCTTGGTGAACTCGACGAGCTCGTCGACGATCGGGTCGTTGTAGGGTTGCAGTGCCATCGGCACGGAGATCTGGTATTTGAAGCTGATCTGCTGCCAGTTCTGCTTGTCCGCGAACGGCTCGCTCCAGTCGGACAGCTCGTTCTCGATCGAACCGGTGCCCTGTTGGCTCATCTGCGCGAGCAGCTCGTGCATGTTGTGGTCCGCGCCGACCGGCACCGCGGTCAGCCCGGCCGAGGTGATCACGTCGGTCATGGCCGGCGCGCTGGCCATCCGCACGTCGTGACCAGCCGTGCTCAACGCCCAGGCCATCGGTGTCTGCGCCAGGATGTGGGAGTGTTCGGCGATGGTGGTGAACAGAATGCGCATATCGATCCCTTGTGCGTGTGAGCGGGTGTCTCGAATGGTCAGTGTCGGTGGAAGCCGAGGCCGGTCTTGCGGCCGAGCGCGCCGAGTTCGACCAGCCTGCTGAGCAGGGTGGCCGGCTTGAGCTCCGGTTGGCCGCCGTCGTCGTGCAACCGCGCCTGGATCGCTTCCGCGACGTCGAGACCGACCCAGTCGAGCAGGGTGAACGGTCCCATCGGGAAGCCGAAGCCGGCGACGATCGCGGCGTCCAGCGCGGAGGCGTCCACCACCCCGCTGTCCACCAACCGGATCGCGTTGTTCAGATACGGGAACAGCAGCCGGTTGACGATGAAGCCCGCCCGGTCCGGGCAGACCACCGCGGTCTTGCCGAGCCGGGCGACCAGTTCCTTCGCGGTGGCCACGACATCGGGCGCGGTGAACGCGGTCGCGCCGATCTCGACCAGCTTCATCGCCGGCGCCGGGTTGAAGAAGTGCAGACCGATGACGTCGGCCGCGCGGCCGGTCGCCGAGGCGCACTCGGTCACCGACAGGCTGGAGGTGACCGTCGCCAGCACCGCGCCGGGGCGGCATACCCTGTCCAGCCGGGAGAACAGCGCGGTCTTGGCCCCGGCGTCCTCGGCGATCGCCTCGATCACCACGTCCCGGTCGGCGAGTGCGGACTCGTCGGCGGCCAGGGTCAGCCTGGCCAGTGCGGAGGCCATCGCCTCGGCCGTGGTCCGGCCCCGTTGCACGGCTTTGTCCAGGCCCTGCCGGATGCGCCGCGCGGCCGCCTCGGCCTTGGCGTCGCTGCGGGCGACCAGCACGGTGTCCAGCCCGGCGGCCACGGCGGCCTGTGCGATCCCGGCGGCCATCGTGCCGGAGCCGACCACCCCGAGGGTGCCGACCGGGCGGGCGGGCACGCTCGCCGCGTCCTGTGTGGCCGGTTTCCGCGCGCCGTCATAGGTGTGGAAGCCGCGGCCGGCCTTGCGGCCGAGCCTGCCGTCGGCGACCATGCTGGTGAGCAGGTCGGCCGGTCGGTGGTTCAGCACGCCGGTCTTGTTGTGCAGCAGGGTCAACGCGCGGTGCACCGCGTCGAGTCCCATGTGGTCGATCAGGGCGAACGGCCCGGCCGGGTAGCCGCAGCCGAGCCGCATGGCCAGGTCGACGTCCTCGACCGTCGCGTAGCCGGCGGCCACCATGTCGACGGCGTCGTTGAGGTAGCCGAGAACCAGTTGGGCGGCCAGGTCGCGCCGGCCGTCGGCCAGCGGTCCGATCGTCACTGGGAGCTGTTCGAACAGCGCGCGCACGGCGGCCACGGCGTCCTCGTCGCACATCGTGGTCGCCACCACGTCGACCGACGTGCCGGCCGACGGCGGCACCTGGAACGTGAGCCCGACCACCCGGCTCGGCACGCCACTGGCCGCGGCGAGCGCGAGCACCGACAGCTCCGAGGTGGTGGTGACCAGTACCGCCGCCGGGCGGACATGTTCGGCGATACCGCGCAGCACGGCGGCCTTCTGCTCGTAGTGCTCGGGCACCGCCTCGATCACGATGTCCAGATCGGACAGTGCACTGAGGTCGTCCGTCGGGGTGACCGTGCCGGCCAACCGTTGCCGCGCCGCCGGATCGACGTCCACCGCCGTCACCTGGACCCCGGACGCGGCGAGCAGGCGGGTCAGTTCACCACCGACCGAGCCGACACCAACCACCCCGACGGTGCTGATCTGCGTGGTCACGGCGATCACCCTTCGGGAAATGTCATTCCGAATATTCATGCATACTAACGAGAAATACCTTTGGCCCTACCCCTAAGCAATGACCGAGAACCCCTGGATAATTCTTCAGGTCACCGGTTCGAGCGTCGCCGGCGACCGGAGGTCCACAGCGGTCAGTGTGAGCACCGTCGGCGGATCCTGGTGGGACGGCACCAGATGCAGCCGACGCACCGCGTCGTCGGCCGGCTGGCCGACCGCGGCACACGCGCAGGGGTCGTCGGTGAATCCGGCGAACCGGTAGGTGATTTCCATGATCCGATTGCGTTCGGTCGGCCGGAAATCAGCGAGCAGATGCACCCCCGCCCGATGGGCCTCGCCGACCAGCCAGGTGAGGATCTGCCCGCCGACGCCGAGGGAGACCGTCCGGCAGGAGGTCGCCAGCAGCTTGACGTGCCAGACATCGTCGTGCCGGTCGAGCACCACGACGCCGATCGCGCCGTAGGGGCCGAACCGGTCGGCCACGGTCACCGTGAGCACCTCGTGGCCAGGATTGGCCAGCATGGTGCGCAACGTGTCCTCGGCATAGAAGACACCGGTGGTGTTCAGCTGCGTGGTGCGCAGCGTCAGCTCCTCCACCCGCCCGAGTTCGGCCGGCGTCGCCCTGCTGATCCCCATCTGGACCTCGAGCGAGCGCAGGAAATCCAGGTCCGGGCCGCGGAAGGCGGCGCGCTCGGCGTCGCGTTCGAAGCCCGCCTGGTACATCTGCCGACGACGGCGGGAGTCCACAGTGACCGTCCTCGGGGTGAACTCCGGCAGGCCGACCAGCGACCGTACCTCCTCGGCCGGATAACACCGCACGTCCGGCAAAGTGAACGCGACCTCGGCACGCTCCTGTGGACGGTCGTCGATGAAGGCCATGGCCGAGGGGGCGAACCGCAACCGGTCGGCGATCGCGCGCACGGACGCGGACTTGGGTCCCCAGCCGATCTCGGGAACCACGAAGTAGTCGGCGATCCCCAGCGCGGTCAACCTGGCCAGCGCGAGGTCGTAGTCGTTCTTGCTGGCCACCGAATGCAGGATGCCGCGATCGTCGAGCGTGCGGATGACGTCCAGCACGCCGTCGAACAGCTCGACCGTGTCGTCCTCCAACAGGGTGCCCTGCCACAGGGTGTCGTCCAGGTCCCAGACCAGGCACTTGACCGGCGTCACCGGTGTGTTCACGAGACCGCACTCCTCGTCATGGTCGCGTCGGGGGTCGCGCCGGCCGACAGCGCGTGTTCGGCCAGCAGGAGCTGACAGGTCTCGTTGGTGCCCTCGATGATCTCCATCAGCTTGGCGTCGCGGAACGCGCGCGCGACCGGGCTGTTGTCCTGGGCTCCCCAGGAGGCGAGGATCTGCACGGCGGCGGCGCTGCCGGCGGCGGCGTGCCGCGCGCTGGTGTACTTCGCGAGCACGCCGGCCAGCACCAGGTCCGGGCTGCGCGCGTCCCAGCGATCGCTGGCATGTTGGCAGGCCAGCGTCGCGCTGCGCTCGGCGACGTAGAGCTCGGCGAGATGGCGAGCGACGAGCTGGTGTTCGGCGATCGGTTTGCCACCCTGTACACGGCTGGCGGCGTGCGCAGTGGCCGCCCGCAGGCTGGCCCGCAGAATGCCGACACAGCCCCAGGCCACGGACATCCGCCCGTAGGCCAGCGCGGTGGTGACCAGCAACGCCAGCGACGGCCCACCGCCGCCGAGCACGTTGTCCGCCGGCACCCGCACGTTGTCCAGCTCGACGGCGGCGTGTCCGGCGGCCCGGCAGCCGAGCGGGGTCGGCACCGGTTCGACGCGCACGCCGGGTGTCGTCGTCGGCACCACGACCGCCGCCGCGCCGTCCTCGTGGCGCCCGATCACCACCAGCAGATCCGCGTAGGTGGCCGAGGTGATCCAGCGTTTGGCGCCGGTGATCACCACGGTGTCGGCGCCGTCCTTGGTGATCCGGGTGGCGATCCCGGACAGGTCGCTACCCGCGTCGCGTTCGGTGAAGGCGACCGCGGCGAGCTGACCGCTGACCAGTGCCGGCAGGAACCTGGCCTGTTGGCGGCGATCGGCGAGCCGCTCGATCGCCCAGGCCGCCATGCCCTGCGAGGTCAGCACACTGCGCGTGGAGCCGCACAGCGAGCCGACGTAGGCGGTGAACTCGCCGTTGGTGTGGCTGTCCAGGCCACGACCACCGTGTCTGGTGGACACCTGAGCGCAGAGCAGGCCACGGTTTCCCATGGCGCGCAACAGGTCCACCGGTAGCGCGCCCGCCGCGTCCCACTCGTCGGCGGCGTCCTCGACGGCGGCGCGGACGAACTCGCGGTCCCGCGCCAGCGGGTCAGCCATCTGTCGGGGTCTCGCGCAGGCGGGTCACCAGCGCGACCATGTCGTCCACCGTGCGGAAGTTGGTCATCTTCAGGTCCTGCCCGATGATCGCGATGTCGAAGGTGGTCTCCAGGAACACCACGATCTCCATGGCCATCATGGACGTCAGGATCCCGGCGTCGGCCAGGTCCGTGTCGGTGGCGATCCGGGTGTTGGCCTTCGCCTCCAGGTAGGCGCTGATCCTGGTCGCCACCGCCGCGTCGACCGCCTGATTCGTTGTCACGTGGTCATTCCCTCGTACTCGTAGAAGCCGGAACCGGACTTGCGGCCGAGCTGGCCAGCTCGGACCTTGTCGAGCAGGTACCCGCACGGGAGGTACTCGGTGTTGCCGGTGTGTTCGCTCAGCACCACCAGGGCGTCGGCCAGGTTGTCCAGTCCGATCAGGTCGGCGGTGCGCAGCGGGCCGGTCGGGTGGCCGAGGCAGCCGGTCATCAGCGCGTCGACGTCCTCGGCGGTGGCCACGCCCTCCCCCACCAGCCGGGCGGCGTCGTTGATCATCGGATGCAGCAGGCGGCTGGTGACGAACCCCGGTGAGTCGCGGACCACGATGCCGGTGCGGTCCACCAGGTCCAAAAGGGACCGTACGCCGGCCATGGTGGCCTCGCCGGTGCGCTCACCCCTGGCCACCTCGACGGTTTTGATCAGGTACGGCGGGTTCATGAAGTGGATGCCGACCAGTTCTTCCGGACGCCCGACGGCGGCGGCCAGTTCGTCGATCGGGATGCCGGAGGTGTTGGAGATCAGCACGGTGCCCGGTGCGACGAGATCGGCGACCTCGCGGAGGAGTTTCTCCTTGAGCCCGGCGTTCTCGGTGACCGCCTCGATGACCGCAACCGACCCGACGCAGTCGGCGAGGCTGGTGCTGGTGGTCAGCGCGCCCGGCTCGACCCCGGCCGGCACGGCGTCGAGCAGCTGGGCGTGCCGCAGCTGCCGGCCGATCGAGACCCTGGCCCGTTCCAGTACGTCGATGTTCAGGTCGACCAGGGTCACTGCGACGCCGTGCGCCACCATGAGGGTGGTGATGCCGGTGCCCATGACCCCGGCGCCGAGCACCGTGACTCGCGTTGCCATCCGCGCTACTTCTTTCTGACCAGGGTGATGCCGTCACCCATGGGCAACAGCACGAGATCGATGCGGTCGTCGTCGCGGAGCAGGTCGTTCAACGCGCGGATCGCCACGGTGTCCGGGTCCTGCGCGGCCGGGTCGACCACGCGTCCGAAGAGGAGGGTGTTGTCGAACACGAGCAACCCGTTGGGGCGGACCAGACTCAGCGCGGACTCGTAGTAGTCCGGGTAGCCGGTCTTGTCCGCGTCGACGAACACGAGGTCGACCGACTCCGGCCCGTACTCGGCCCGCACGTCGGCGATGACCTGGGTGCCGGCGCCGATCCGGAAGTCGATCCGGTCGGCCACCCCGGCGCGCTGCCAGTGGTCGACCGCGATCGTCGCCAGGCGCGGGTTGAGGTCACAGGTGATCACCACGCCGTCGGCCGGCACGGCCCGTGCCAGGCACAGTGCGCTGTAGCCGGTAAAGGTGCCGACATCGAGCACCCTACGGGCGCCGACGAGCCGGGCGAGCAGCTCGAGCAACTGGCCTTCCTCGGCCAGCACCATGAGCTTCTCGCCACCCGGCAGGTCCAGGGTGACCTCACGGAGGTCGCGCAGCACCTCGTCGTCACGAAGGGAAACCTGCCGCACATAGGACAGCAGGTCACCCGAGAGCTCCAGTTGGCTTGCCACGACGCAATATTCGCATCGGAGAAGGTGAACCAGAACCCCTAAAGAATCTCCGCGAGATCCCCTAGGCAATGGTGACGACGGGGTCGGTGAACACCGCGTGTGCCCGACTCGACATCTGTTCCAACAGTAACGCCAACCGGATCGTCTCATCGGTGACCGATGTGAGGTCGGTGGTGCCCCGGACCGCGCCAACGAACATGTCCATCATGGACATCAGCTGGTCGTCGGCCGGGAGGGGCAGATCGTACTCATGGTCCCGTCTGGACACTCGGACCACCGGTCGGTACGTGGCGGGCGGGGAGAACGCCCGGTTCACCGCGACCCGGCCGAGACTGCCATACAGCTCGTACTCGGCGCGGTAGGAGTGTTCCATGCCGAAGGTCAGGGCCGCCGGCACGCCCTGCCCGTCGACCATCAACGCCGAGCCGGACACGATGACGTTCCTCGGCCGGTCATAGCGCAGCAGCACGCCTTCGACCGTCAACTCGGGACCGAGGAACCGCATCGCCGTGCGCACCGGGTACCACCCGACGTCGAGCAGCGCGCCACCGCCGACCTCCGGCTGGTACCGGATGTCGGCGGCCGGGCGCGGCGGAATCGTGAACGCACAGGACAAGCCGCGCAACTCGCCGATCTCCCCCTCGGCGAGCAGTTCCGCCACCTTCCGGTGTTGGGAATGCTGGAGGAACATTGTGTTCTCCAGCAGCACCAGACCGCGTTCGCGCGCGAGCCTGCTCAGCTCGACGGTCAGGAAGTGGCTGCCGGTCAACGGCTTCTCCGCGAACACGTGCTTTCCGGCCAGCAGCGCGCGTTCGATCCACTCGGCCCGCAGCATCGCGGGCAGCGGGATGTAGACCGCGGCGACCTCGTCGTCGGCGAGCAGCTGTTCGTAGCCGACCACCGGCTCACAGTCGAACTCGGCCGCGAACCTCCTGGCCCGCTCGGCGTCCCGGCTGGCCACCGCGGCCAGCCGGATCCCGGGATGGGCGAGCATCCCGGGAATCATCCGCCGCCACGCGATATCCGCACACCCGATGACGCCGACCGCCAGTGCGTTGGCGTTCAACCGGTCACTCCCAGCGGAAGACGCGGGCCGCGACCAGCGTAAAGAACAGTCCGATCGCGGCGAGCACGATCAGGTGGGTCGCGTCTGGCCAGGATCCGGCCCAGGCCTCGCGAAAACTGGTCATGGCCGCGCCGAGTGGGGTGTACTCGCCGATGGTGGCGACGGTCTCCGGCATGTCCTCCAACGGTACGAACGCGCCACCGAAGAACAGGCTGGGGAACAACAGGGACAGGCCGGCCGCGGTCGCGGCCTTGCTGTTGGGCACCAGCGCGGCGACCAGCAGTCCGATCCCGAACAACGAGAACACGCTGAGCAGGAACGTCACCACGAACGCCAGCACGTGTCTCGGCGGGTCGAGGTCGAAGCCGAACTTGCCGATGATGATCACCAGCACGGTGGCCGCGACGGTGACAGCGAAGTTGATGAGCAGCTGCGCGGTCAGCACGTTCGACGGATGCACCGGGCTGGCCGACATCCGGCGCAGGATGCCCTTCTCCCGGTAGGTGGCGAGGTTGCCGGGTAACAGGTTCAGGGCGACCAGCGTCAGGGCGAGGGACATCGAGATGGCCGGCACGAAGATCTTCAACGAGGCTCGGCTGGCCGCGTCGGCCGCCTGCTCGTCGGTGATGAAGTTGAAGATCGCCAGCAGCATCACCGGCAGGACCATGATGAAGAACAGTGCGATCGGGTCGCGCAACATCAGCTTCGACTCGACGACAATGAGCTTTGACCGGGCTGACATGGGTTTCACATCTCTCAACTAGTCGGCGTGGTTATCTTGCGCCCGGTCAGCGCGACGAAGGCGTCGTCGAGGCTGGGCTGCTCCAACTGGATGCTGTGCGCGACGATGTCGTTTCTCGCCAGCGCGGCGATCACCAGGTAGACGAGGTTGCCGGAACCGACGACCTCGGTCTGGCCGCCGTGCCGGCTCACCGACGTGACCCCGGGCAACCGGTCGAGCAGCGCGACGTCCCAGTCGACGTCGGTGGTGAACCGCAGGCGGTGTCCGGTGGCCACCGACTCGATCAGTCCGGACGGGCTGTCGATGGCGGCCACCCGGCCGTCGTTGATGATCGCCAACCGGTCACACAGTCGTTCCGCCTCGTCCATGAAGTGGGTGACCAGCAGCACGGTCACGCCCTTGTCCCGGATCTGCTCGACCAGCTCCCAGGTGTCCCGGCGGGCCTGGGGGTCGAGCGCGGCGGTGAGCTCGTCGAACACGACGACGTCCGGGTTGCCGACCAGGGCGAGTGCGATGGACACCCGCTTCTTCTGGCCGCCGGACAGCTTGCCGAAGTAGGCGTCGCGTTTCTCGGTCAGCCCCCACTCGCCGATCAGTGTCCGCCAGTCGGCCGGCTTGGCGTAGAAGGAGGAGTACATGTCCAACGCCTCCCAGACCTTGACCCGGTCGGGCAGTTCGCTCTCCTGCAGCTGCGATCCGACGTGCTGGCGCAGTTTCGTCTTGTCCTTCTGGGGGTCGAGGCCGAACACCGAGATCCGGCCGGAGTCGGGTGCCCGCAGGCCCTCGACGCACTCGACCGTGGTGGTCTTGCCGGCCCCGTTCGGCCCGAGCACACCGAACACCTCGCCGCGTTCCACGCTGAACGACACTCCGTCCACAGCTTGTTTGGAGCCGTATCGCTTGCGCAGGCCCTCAACTTCGACGATCGACAATGCGGCAACCTTTCCCCGAATGTGGCGTTGGCAGGTCTGTCTACTTCTGGAGGGTCTTCTGTAGCCAGTTCTCGATGGCCACGCCGGTCTCCTGGCAGTGGTCCTCCATGACCGAGAAGTGGTTGCCGGCGACGTCCAGGATGTCGTGTTGGAACGGCCAGGACGATCGCCAGTCCTTGTCCACGGCGTCCTCTGCGGTCGCCGGGGCGTTGCTCGCCAGCGGTTCGGTGGCCCGAACCAGCAGGGTTGGCGCAGCGAGCGGGCCCGGCTTCCAGTCCCGGAACAGTTCGAAGTACCACCCCATCGCCGTGATCTTGGACGTGTCGACGGTCTCGAACTGTCCGCCGCGCTCGAACATACCGTCCATCAGCGACAGTCCGAACATGCTGATGATGTCGCCCTGGGGAAGATAGGTGTCCACCAGGACGACCGCGCTGGGACCCCAGCCCCTGCGTTCCAGTTCCCGGCCGACCCCGTTGGCGAACCAGCCGCCGGCGGAGGAGCCGAGCAGCACGAACGGCGCGTCGTCGAGTTGCTCGAGCAGGGTGTCGGCCTGTTGGGCGAACACGGCCTCAGCGCTGTCTGGCAGGCTCTGCCCGTCGACGAAGCCGGGAAGCGGGAGGCCGGCGACCGGTCGTTCGTCGCGGAAGGTGGCGGCGAACCTGGCGTACTGGTGGATGCCCGCGATCGCCACGCAGGAGCTGATGCACACGAGTTTGGCCTTGGTCTCCGGTCCGCGTGCCAGGCGCACCAGCGCGGGTGGTCTGATGGCGTCGGCCGGGTCGGTGAAGGTGTGCCGCAGTTTGGCGGCACTGGCCAGCAGGCCGATGCCCTCCTGCCACTTTCCACTCTGGAACGCACCCATGAACAGCGCGCCGAGGGTGTCCCCGCCCATCCCGGTCGCGGCCGGGGCGGCCTGTTGCGCGGGCGCGGTGGTCAGTTCGGTCCACAGGTACCTGGCCAGTGCCGAGGGGGTGTGGTGGTCGAACACGATGGTCGCGGGGAGTCGTAGCCCGGTGGTCGAGCCGAGTTGGTTGCGCAGTTCGATCGAGGTGAGCGAGTCGAAGCCGGCGGCGACGAACTCGTCGTCGGCGCCGATGGCGTCGGTGCCGGTGTGGCCGAGTACGGCCGCCACCTGGGTGGTGACGAGGGTGACGAGGGCGTGGTGTTGTTCGGCTTCGGTGAGGGCGGTGAGGCGGTCACGGAAGGTGGTGGTCGTGGAGGTCTCGGTGTTGGTGGCGGTTCGGCGGCGGGCCGGTCGGACGAGGTTGTGCAGGATCGCCGGGGTGGTGTCGGTGTCCAAATCCGACAGTTCCAGGCGGATCGGCAGCAACATCGGCTCGTCGACACCGAGCGCGGTGTCGAACAGCGACAGTCCGTCCACACTAGACAGCGGGGAGACGCCGCCGCGCCTGAGCCGCTCGACGTCGGCGTCGGTGAGGTGTCGGGTCATCTCGCTGCGTTCGTCCCACATGCCCCAGGCCAACGAGGTCGCTCGAACGCCGCGACCGCGCAGCCAGGACGCGAACCCGTCCAGGAAGGCGTTCGCGGTCGCGTAGTTCGCCTGTCCGGCGCCGCCCACTGTCGCCGCACCGGACGAGAACGTCACAAACGCGCTCAGATCACTGTCCCGGGTCAGTTCGTACAGGTTCTCCGCCGCCGTCATCTTGGCGGCCAGCACTCCGGTGAACCGTTCCGGTGTCAAGGTAGTCAGCAGGCCGTCATCCAACACGCCGGCGCAGTGCACGACCGCCGACACCGGGAACTCGGCCAGCACACCGGCCAGCGACTCGCGATCGGCCGCGTCAACGGCCGCGAACACGACCTCCGCGCCCAACCCGGCCAGCTCGTCCCGCAGCGCCTCGTCCGCACCGCGACGGCTCACCAGCAGCAGTTCACGAACGCCGTGCTCAACCACGAGGTGCCGGGCGACCAACCGGCCAAGGGTCCCGGTCCCACCGGTGACCAACACCCGGCCGGAGTCCCACTCAAGCGGCGTCAGGTGACCCGTCGAGACCCGACCCAGCCGAGGTACCCGCGCGATCCCGTCGCGCAGCGCGACCTGAGTGGCTCCCGAACCCAGTGCGGCGACCAGCTCGCCGACTCTCGGCGGATCGCCAAGGTGGTCGACCACCACGAAGCGGCCGGGGTTCTCCGCCTCTGCGGCACGCACCAGGCCCCACACCGACGCGCCAACCGGATCCGCCACGTACTCGTCCGGACTCGTCGCCACCGCGCCACGACTCAGTACCGCCAACCGAGATCCGGCGAAGCGGCCGTCGGCCAGCCAGGCCTGTACCAACTCCAGGACCCGGTACACACCGCCGGTGCCGGATGCCACCACGACCTCCGGCACCGGCGCGCCCGCGTCGATCAACCCGCCAAGCGCGTCCAGATCCACATAGGACTCGACGTCGCCGGCCAGGCCGGTACCGTCCAACATCGCCAGTCGCACGCTCTGGTCGGCCGAGGGCTGAAGTGTCGGCCAGTCGACGCGGTACAGGTCTGGCACCGGGCGCTCGGTGCCGGCGACCGTGCTCCGCGAGCGCAGCGTCAACGAACGGATGGTCGCCACCGGTTCGCCGGCACCGTCGGCCAGTTCGACGGCCACCTCTCCGTTGCCGGTCATCGCCATCCGCACCCGCAGGGCGGCCGCGTGCACGGCATGCACGCGCACGCCGGAGAACGAGAACGGCAGCATCCCGTCGGTCATCCCGGGGAACCGCATCAGGCCCAACACGTGCAGCGACGCGTCCAGCAAGGCCGGGTGCACGGCGAACCGGCCGGCGTCGGTCCGGGACGCCTGCGGCAGGGCCACCTCGGCGCACCCGTCACCGTCGACCCGCCATGCCCGGGTCAGCCCATGGAACGCCGGCCCGTAGGCGAATCCGGCGTCGGCCATTCCCGGATAGAACTCGGTCACGTCAAGAACCTGGGCGCCCGCTGGCGGCCATTCCAGCATTCCGGCGCCGGCCGGGACCGGAACGGAGGACAGCTGCCCGAAGGCGTGCCGTACCCACTCCCCCGGCCCGTCGGCGAGCCGGGCGAAGACGTCGACCGAGCGGCTGCCCGACTCGCCGACACCACCGACGACGACCCGTAGGTCCACCGCGCCGCGCTCGGGCACCACCAACGGGGCCCCGACCACCAACTCCTCGACCTGGGCACAGCCGGCGTGCTCGGCCGCGCACAGGGCCAGCTCGAGGAAACCGGTGCCCGGGAACAACACCATCCCGTCGACGGCGTGGTCGGCCAACCATGGCTGCCGGCTCAGGGACATCCGTCCACTCAGCACCAGGTCGCCGGAGCCCGGCACCGCCATCACCGCGCCGAGCAACGGATGCTCGACCTCACCCATGCCCGCCGACTCCACGTCTCGTACCGGTGTGGCGTCCAGCCAGTAGCGCGCACGCTCGAACGGATACGTGGGCAGCTCGACTCGCCGGGCGCCGGGGAACACCGCGCGCCAGTCGAGCTCACCGCCGGCGACGTAGAACGCGCCCAGTCCCGTCATCACCGACTCGACCTCACCGCGGTCGCGCCGCAGCATCGCCACCGCGGCTCCCGCGCCTGTGCCCACCAGGCCGGACAGCACGCCCCCTGGACCGACCTCGACGAACCGGGTCACCCCCTGGGAGGCCAGGAACTCGGCGCCGGCGCCGAATCGCACGGTCTCCCGGACCTGCCGTACCCAGTACCCCGGTGTCCCCAGCTCGTCCGCCACCACGCCGGTCACATTGGACACCACCGGCAACTCCGGCTCACCGAACGAGACCTCGCCAAGTACCCGTTCGAACTCGCTCAGCATCGGTTCCATCCTGGCTGAGTGGAAGGCGTGTGAGGTCGCCAGGCGTCGTGCCCGGCATCCTCGTTCCCCCAACAGTTTGACGACGTCGCCAACCGGTCCCTCGTCGCCGGACAGCACCACCGCCGACGGTCCGTTGACCGCCGCGACCTCGACCCCGTCGGTCAACAGCGGCAGCACGTCCGCCTCGCCGGCGTCCACGGCGACCATCACCCCGCCTGCTGGCAGTGCCTGCATCAGCTGACCGCGAGCGACCACGACCCGCACCGCGTCGGCCAGTGTCCACACGCCACTCACGTGTGCCGCCGCCAGCTCGCCGATCGAATGCCCCGCCACGAAGTCGGGGGTCAGCCCCCAGGACTCCACCAACCTGAACAGCGCTACCTCGACGGCGAACAACGCGATCTGCGTGTACTCCGTGCGGTCGAGAAGCGCCTTGTCCTCGCCCCACATCACGTCGCGAACGCCGTCGCCGGCCAACGCCACCACATCGTCGAACGCGGCGGCGAACACCGGGAAGGACTCGTACAGCTCCCGGCCCATCCCCAGGAACTGCGAACCCTGTCCGGGGAACAGCACCGCGGTCTTTCCACCGGCCCGCACCGCGGGCGCCACCGGCGTCTCACCGGACGCGAGCAGTTCCAGCCCGCGCCTGCGCTCCGTCGCGTCGCCGGCGACCACCGCCGACCGGTAGCCGAACGCCGACCGAGACGTCGCCAGCGAGAAGGCCACATCGACCTCGTTGTCCACAACCGACAGCAGCTGAGCCGCCCTGGCACGCACGACGCTCTCGCTCCGGCCGGACAACACCCACGGAACCGCCGACAGGGCAGGAACCCCCGCCGGCGCCACCGGTGCTGTCGTGGGGGCCTCGCCCACGATCACGTGCGCGTTGGTGCCGCTGAGTCCGAATGACGACACTCCGGCGTGTCGCGGGCGGTCGCGCTTCGGCCAGTCCGTGTTCTCGGTCAGCAACTCGACCGAGCCGGTCGACCAGTCCACCTTGGACGAGGGCGCCGTGGCGTGCAGGGTCTTGGGCAGCATGTCGTGCCGCAGCGCCAGCACCATCTTCATCACGCCGGCGACGCCGGCGGCGGCCTGGGTGTGACCGATGTTCGACTTGACGGTGCCCAACCGCAGCGGACGCTCCCGATCCTGACCATAGGTGGCCAGAATCGCCTGCGCCTCAATCGGATCACCCAACGCGGTCCCCGTGCCATGCGCCTCGACAACATCGACATCCGAAGTGGACAGACCGGCGCTCGCCAGCGCGGCCCGGATCACGCGCTCCTGCGAAGGGCCGTTGGGGGCGGTGAGGCCGTTGGAGGCGCCGTCCTGGTTGACCGCGGAGCCGGAGATCACCGCGAGGATGTCGCGTCCGTTGCGTTGGGCGTCGGAGAGTCGTTCCAGCATCAGCACGCCGACGCCCTCGCCGAAGCCGGTGCCGTCAGCGTCGTCGCTGAACGCCTTGCACCGGCCGTCGGCGGCATGGCCGCCCTGGCGGGCGAAGTCGACGAAGAGGTTCGGTGAGGCCAGGACGGTGACGCCGCCGGCGAGCGCGAGGTCGCATTCGCCGTTACGCAGCGACCGGGCCGCGAGGTGGATGGCCACGAGCGAGGACGAGCACGCGGTGTCCACGGTCATGGACGGCCCTTCCAGGCCAAGGGTGTAGGAGACCCGGCCGGAGAGCACGCTGGAGGAGTTGCCCGTGTTGAGGAAGCCGGCCACGTCGGCTGGCGGATCGGTGACCCGGACCGAGTACTCCTGCGCCATCAACCCC
>NZ_BAAGXS010000093.1:0-26654 GCF_054779715.1 Actinophytocola sediminis
GGTCCAGGATGTCGCGGGTTCAAGTCCCGTCACTCACCCAGGGTAGGTGTGTTCGGTGGCCCTTCGGGGCCACCTTCCCCTGGGGATGGGTCTCGTCATCGCCCCTGGGGGCCGAGCCCCCAGACCCCCACGGTGCGAGCTTCTCTCGACCCGGCGGTGTCAGTTCTTCTTTGACCAGCTTGCCTTGATCGGCGTCTCTGCTTGATCGGCGTCTCTGCTTGGTCTCTTGTCCATGTCCACGCGCGAGTTCAACGTTCACGACGGTCGGTTGGGGGCCGACCGTCGTGTGTTGGGGGGGTGGGTTGGTTAGCGGTTGCCTTTTTGCCATTGGGGCCAGGGGATTTGCCAGTCGCCTAGGCCGTCCCAGTGGTCCAGGCGGGGGCCGCCGGAGTTTTTGACTACTATGATGTCGCCTTTTTGGGAGATTTCTTGGAGCCAGGCGGCGTTTTCGGTGGTCATGTTGATGCAGCCGTGGCTTACGTTGCGGTGGCCCTGGTCGGCTACTGACCAGGGGGCGGAGTGGTAGAAGATGCCGCTGTTGGACATGCGGGTGGCGATGTCCACGTGGGTGCGGTAGCCGAGGGGGGAGTCGGCGGGGACGCCGTAGGTGCCGGAGTCCATGGTGTAGTCGGTGTGTTCGCTCATGACCACATAGGTGCCGAACGGGGTTTCGTTGCCTGGTTTGCCCATAGCGATGGGGATGGTGCGGGCTACCTTGCCGTTGATTGACACGGTCATCTGGTGGCTGGCGCCGTCGGCTATCGCGGTGATGGACTTGCCGATGGTGATGGTGGCGGTGCGGTCCTCGTTGCCGAAGACGCCGTCGCCGAAGTTCTTGCCGTAGATGGCGGCGTTGATGGTGACCTTGGTGCCGGCGGGCCAGTAGGCCTTCGGGCGCCAGTGGACCTCGCTGTCGTTGAACCAGTAGAACGCGCCCTCCACGTGGGGGGTGGTCGCGATCTGGATGGCGCGTTCGGCGGCTGGTTTGTCTGGGATGTCCACATCGAAGTAGAAGGCCAGGGGTTGGCCCACGCCAACTGTCTGACCGTCCAGGGGGTTCATCGACAGGTCGGCTTTGAGCCTGGGGCTGATCGTGCTGAAGGACGAGGTCAGCGTGGCCGGCTTGCCGTCGGTGCCCTCGCCGGTGGCCGCGACCGTGTAGGTCCGGTCGAAACCCAGGGGCTCGGCGACCTGCCAGGTCGTGGCGTCTGGGGATAACTTGCCGGCGACGGGCTTGCCGTCCTCGTTCCTGAGGGCGACCTGGGTGAGCTTGCCGCCCACGGCGGCCACCGTGATCGGGTCGCCGGGGGCGATGTCGGCGGCCTTGTTTGCCGGCGAGATCGACAGGCGTACCGGGGTCGGGGGTGGTGCTGGTCTGGTGGACGTCGGTTGCTCGCGATCGTCATCGACCGGGTCGGCCGCCGTGCCCGTGGTGCATGCGCTTGCCAATGCCACCACGAGCAGCGCTGCCACCCTGGTTCCCCGCCGACGCCTCCCAGTCAATGCCGCCATGCCTACCCCGCCGATCTGTCCACCGTGTGCCACCTGTGTCTAGTCTGCCGGATCCACCCAATCGTGTGGACACTGATGGGTGAAGCTAATCCGGTTTTAGTGACGTAGGGACGTCGTGCTACCGTTTCGCCATCGCGTCGAGAGGGCAACCTCCGGAGCGAGCGCCGCTAGCTCAACTGGCAGAGCAGCTGGCTCTTAACCAGCGGGTTCGGGGTTCGAGTCCCTGGCGGCGTACCACCAGACCGCAGGTCGGCAGCATTGCTGACCTGCGGTTCTGTGGTTGTGGGCGAACCTCGCCGATCCGCCTGATCGTCCACTGTGGCTCCGTGGGTGCTCTTGGGCGGGAAGTCGGCCGGACCAACAAGATCAACGCCGCCCGCGGCGGGCACCGGTGCCGCGAGACCACCGACCGGGCCCCAGAGGTGCCGGCGCGACCTGCGGCGGTGACGTGTTCACGATGCTCGTGCCGCACGCTCGCGGTGTCGGTGATCCGTAGGTGGTGGCGGTGACCGGCTCGCCGGACCAGCACGACCACGGCGAGCACCCATCGGGATCTCCGTCCTCCTCTGATTCGCAAGACGAGGGGCTCGTGTTCAGGCAGCATGGGCTGGTGAGCAGCCGCGGGAATGTTGGTGACCGATTCCGGGACCCGTTGGTCTGGGTGGAACGGTTCGCGGACGAAGTGCTGGTGAGGTGTCCGGCGTGCGGTGAGTGCGCGGTCGTACTTGACCATCTGGGAGCGCCGGAGTACCAAGCTGGCCGTGGCAACGGCCGGCTGGCGGCTCGGCGGCGTCTGCGATGCCTTGCCTGCGGCCTGTTCAAGGACAGGTTTCCGTCGGAGCGTGTGCTCGGCGAACCGGTAGATCCCTACTTCCGGCTTCCGCTGTGGCTCCAAGTGGACTGCCGCGGCAAGCTGTTGTGGGCGTACAACGCCGAACATCTTGATCTCTTGGAGTCGTATGTCGCCGCCCGGCTTCGCGAACGTAGGGCAAGTCCTGGCACGATGAACATGCTGGCGCGGCTCCCGGCCTGGCTGAAGTCGGCGAAGAATCGTGACGAGATTCTGCGGGCCATCCGGCGGTTGCGGTCGTCGCTGCCAACCACGCAACAGTGAAACGCCGAGTGCCTTCAGATTGCGAGAGCGTTTCGACGGCTGCTGGTGGAGTGTCGGCTGGGTGTTCATGGACGATCCCCAGTGATGTTCCGGGGTCGGCCGAGTGAGTTCGGAGATTTCTGACAGTACGATCGGTGAGAGTGCTGTCCTTCGGGTGATCAAACGCGATACCGGGGAATGATTCGCGGTTCCTGCGAGTGAACCGACCTTGTCTTCGTTGACAGCAAGCATCCCCCTGAGCAGGATGTTGACGCTGATCATTTCCCGCTCACGTCCTTTACGAATTGGATCTCCATGTTCGCAAATTTCAAGACCACAACGGCGGTGGGCGCAGCCCTTGCCGTCATCGGGGCATTGACGGCAGGCGCACCGTCTGCCCTCGCTTCCGATCGCCCGCTGAACGGCACAGCGAAACCGCCGGCGGCGATTTCTCTCGGGGACAGTTTTATTTCCGGTGAGGCTGGACGGTGGCAGGGGAACGGGAACGACAGTCTTCCCGGCAGTCGGTACGGCACCGACCTCGCCGCGTATGACTGCAACATCGGTGAAACCTGGTGTTGGCACGACGCCGAACGGGTCTACGGAAACTCGCACGACAACGGATGTCACCGCTCCTCAAGCGCCGAGATCACGCATCTTGAAAATGTCCGTGTCGGTGCGGAAACCTACGCCATCGACGAGGCCGACCGCCTGAACATCGCCTGCTCCGGTGCCACCACAGAGGCCATTGACCAGGAGTCGTTCAAAAGCGAACCCAAACAGGTCGACCAACTCGCCGCCCATGCCGAAAGCCTGGATATCAAGCTCATCGTGCTGTCTGTCGGCGGAAACGACATCCAGTTCAGCGACATCATCAAGGAGTGCGCGGCGGCCTTCAGCGCTGGCTCCTCAACACACTGCAACCAGGCCCTGAAAGGCGCCCTAGCCGGGCGAATCGACGGCATGAAGGCTGCGGTCACAAGGTCAGTCGAGGCGATCCGCTCCGCCATGGCGGACGCGGGATACCAGACCACCGACTACCGCCTGGTTCTCCAGTCCTACCCTTCCCCCATCCCGCGTGGCGCCGACAACCGATACCCCGAAACCGACTGGTCCAGGGTGACCACGGGTGGGTGCCCGTTCTACGACGACGACTCCGACTGGGCAGTCGAGGAGGTCGTGCCCGGCATCGCCCACGCAATTGAAAGCGTGGCGCAGGAGACGAACGCGGACTTCCTCGACCTGCGGAACGCACTCAACGGGCACGAGGTGTGCGCCAAGGGCGTCGATCAGGCTGGCGAAGGCAATACCCTGGCCAACTCGCTACCCAAGGCGCATAGCGAGTGGATGCGCTGGATCGGCGCGCCAGGCGTTGGCCAGGGGGACGTCCAGGAGTTCATGCACCCGAACTTCTACGGTCAACAGGAACTCGGGCGCTGCCTGAACACCCTGGCCAACGGGGAAGAGAGCAGCTTCACCTGCGTCCCCGCATGACGAACTGATCGGTCTCCGTGAGGCTGCGGCACGATCTGGGTCGACCTGCGCCACCGTGCGGCACCGCACGAAGAGCAGCAAGGGCACGCGCTCGCGCGTGGCTGGAAAGACCCAGCCACTTTGTTCGGGCCTGCTCGTGTACCGAGCTCGATTTTCGCATTCAGGTCGGGTGGCGCAAGGGAGTCTCACCCTGCGCCACCCGACCTTGGCGCCTTCGCCGGCAAAGACGCATCACCGGCGCCGGGCGGGCCGACCGCGACCGGATCGGCCCTGCCGCACACCGCGCTGACCGAATCGTGTACACCAACAGAATCCAGACAGTTTGACGCACCCACCCGACCGAGGTACACCACCTACGCCAGCGAGCCCGGCCGGTGGACATGCCGTGGTGGCGGAACTCCGATACCGCCGAGAAGAGCCCCGCCGGTCACGAACGACGAAACCTGGCCCGTCGCGACAACGTCTTCGCCGCGTCACCGATGCGTCACCGGGGCGTCGTCGGTGCAGCGGACTCTCCCTCCTGGTCAAACCGGCTCATGCGGGTGGCCATGCCGTGGAAATACCGTTGACACTCCGCCGACACCGCCAATTCCCGCCGGGAAGATCGTTTATTTGCTACTCGAACGGAGCATTGCGGTGCCCAATGGAGTATTACCGTTCAGTACGTCGACCGACCTGTGATGATGATGAATACGAATCATTCATTTGCCGCCGTAGCGGACGTCAGCGCGTGGTTGACAGCCAGAACACGGCGCTGCTACGCTCGAATTCTGCGGATATTTTCCGGCCCCCCAAAACAATCTTTTAACGTTGTCATTGTTTATTTCCGCCCCGGTCCCGGAAGGATTCAAATCCGGGCATCGCGGACTCGGCAATGAGGAGGCTGTGCCGATGGACTCGGAGAACGCGATGTCCGTCGTGCTGGCGACTCCCTCTCCGGTCACCCACCGCACCGCGGAGGAGAACCTCGGTCTCGGCTATCTGGCGGCCTTTCTGCGGGAGGCCGGTTATCAGGTAACCGTCATCGACGGGTGGTTGCAGGGTCTGGACATCGTCGCGCTGGCCGACCGGATCACCGCCCAGGAACCCGCGCTGCTCGGGTTCGCCTGCTACCGCAGCAACATGGAGCGGGCCATCAGGACCATGCACCTGGTCCGCGATCGCGGGGCGCGACCGTTCACCGTGGCCGGCGGCTACGGACCCACCTTCCACACCGACGACTTCCTGGCCGCCGGGTTCGACGCGGTGGTCCGCGGCGAGGGCGAGGTGCCGACACGGATGCTCGCCGACCATCTCGCCGGCCGGCCCGGCGCCGCTCCCCTGGCCGGCATTCCGGGGCTGAGCTGGCGCGATGCCGAGGGGCAGGTCCGGCACAGCCCACGACCGGCGCCCAAACTCCCGATGGAGGACATCCCGCACCCGCATCGCGACACCCTCGCGCTCACCATCCGCCGCCGCAGCCTGGTGCACCTGCAGACCGCGCGCGGCTGCCAGGCCAGCTGCACCTTCTGCTCCATCGTGGCCTTCGAGCGGGTCGGCGGCGGCTCGACCTGGCGCCAGCGCGGGATCAAGCACATCGTCGACGAGTTGGCGGCGCTGTGGGCGCGGGGCGCGCGGTACTTCAAGATCATCGACGACTCCCTGGTGGAGCCACCGCGAGATGCCAGGTGGTGTGCCGATCTCGCGGACGAGCTGCACGCGCGCGGGGTCCGGCCCCGGCTGCGCGGGTCGATCCGCGCAGACCGGGCCGACGACGACGTGGTGCGTGAGTTGGCCAGGGCCGGGTTCTTCTCCTTCTCCTGTGGCATCGAGAACTTCTCCGAGTCCGCGTTACGCCGGATGGGCAAGAAGGCCGACGCGGCGCAGAACCACGCCGTGCTCGACCGGTTCCTGGCCAACGGCATCTACGTGCAGGCCGGCCACATCCTGTTCGACGACCGAACCACCATCGAGGAACTGGCGGAGAACCACGCCGGGATGCTGCGCCACCCGGAAATCATCGCCAAGGGCATCTTCACCGAGATGTACGCGGCGGCGGGCACCAACTTCACCCGAGGGTTGGCCAAACGCGGCGCGCTGGAAGTGGACCACGACGCGCTCGGCAACTCCCGGTACGAGGTGTTGGACCCGCGGGTACGGCCGCTGTACCTCGGACTGAAACGGTGGCAGAAGGCGCACTCCGGCATCTACGACAAGGCGATCGACCCCCTGTCGGCGCCGAAGGCGCTGGACGACCACGAGTTGGCCGTCCTCCACGGACTCTACGTGGAGCTGCGGCAGGTGGATCTCGACCTGTTCGGCCGGCTGCTGGACATCGCGTCCGGGCCGTCGCCAACCGACCGGCTGGCCACGGAGGTCGACGACCTGGTGCGCGCCGAGATCGAGCGCACCGCCCCCTGGTACGAGGACTTCGCCCGCCGCGTCCAGTCCGTGTACGACGACCTCGGCCTGGACTACGACGCCGAAGGAAACCCGTTCCTGTGCTGATCTGATGTCGCTTCGCGACACACCACCACAACCGGAAAGGTCGAGACGCCCGTGCCCGAGCCGCAGAGTGCGAAGCCCGGTTTTCCGTGGGAACGCAAAACGCTGTCGCTATCCGTAATCGATCCGAAGGAGCATTTCGAACGACCGGTCGGCCCGATCGAGTACGAGGACGTCGACGAATGCCCGATCGACATCAAGAACATCGGTTGGACGCTCGGTAACGACTGCCCGTACCGCTGCACCCACTGCTACTCGATGTCCGCCCGCGAGAAGGGCATGGACTTCAGCATCGAGATCGTCGACCGGATCATCAAACAGCTGGCGGCCAACAATGTCGAGACGGTGAACCTCGGCGGCAACGAGCCGCTGTTCACCAACGGCGCGAACCCGAAGAACACCCTGCTGCCGAGAATCATCGACGGCCTCGTGGACGCCGGGATCATCGTGGGGCTCACCACCTCCGGCATCACCGCGATCCACCTCGAACGGGACCACAACGCGTCCTGGCGCCGGCTCAACGACCTCGACATCAGCTTCGACTCGCCCTTCGAGGACGAGCACAACAAGAACCGCGGCGCGAAGATCTACAAACAGGCCATCCGCACCCTGGAAATGGCCAGGGACTACGGCATCGACCACTCCATCATCATGTGCGGGATGAACTGGAACTTCACCCAGCGGCACCTGGAGGGACTGCTGGAGCTGGCCTACACGTACGACGCGCACATCCGGATCAACCCGATCAAGCCGGTCGAGGGTCAGCACATGGACTCGCTGCTGCCGGCCGAGCAGTACTACGAGGGCTTCGCCTACCTGATGGAGCACTGCAACCCGATCGACCTCGGCGAGCCACCGATCGCCGCGGTCACCGACTACCAGAACGCCAAGGGCTGTCCGTGCGGGCGGACGTCCTTCCGGATCCACTCCATCACCCCGGACGGGCGGATCCCGGTGTCGCCCTGCGTGTACCTGCACGACTACAAGGTGGGCAACCTGCGCAAGGACGAGCTGTACGACATCATCCGCTCCCCGCAGTTCGCCTCGTTCCGCCGCCGCAACGCCAACCCCCACCTGTTGGCGGGGTGTGCGGACTGCTCGATGCTCCAGTCCTGCCGAGGCGGCTGCGCCGGTCGGTCCTACCTGCACCACGCGCACACGACCGGAGAGCGCTCGCTGTTCGTGCGCGATCCCTACTGTCCCAAGGACATCGCGCCCAAGCAGACCTTCCCGCAGCAACCGACGGTGCCGACCGACAAGCGTCTGGTGCACATGGACTACCTGTGCACCTGGATCGGCAAGCCGAAGTGACCGGCGGGCCCGCCGGCACCGGTGTGTCGGCGGGCCCGTCTCCCATGTCGTCCCCGTGTCGTCCTCTGTGTCGTCCTCTGTGGAGATCCGCGATGTCCTCTGTTCTTCCCCAGACCATCCGCCGCGCGACCCCGGGTGGGACGCCATGAGCGTGACGCCGCTCGCGCCCTATCACGTCCCCGACAAGGCGCGGCGCACCCGCTGCGTGACGGTCGGCTGGTCGGACTCCAGTGGGGGCGGCGGCATTCAGGGTGACCTGAAGGCGTTCGTCGCGGCCGGGGCGTACGGCGCGAGCGTCCTGGTGGGGGTGACCGCGCAGCACCCCGCCGGGATCAGCGCGACCGCGCCACTGGCCGAGGAGCTGGTGGTGAGCCAGCTCAAGGCGGTACTCGACGGGGTCGGCGCGGACGGGTTGAAGGTGGCCACCACCTTCGACGCGCAGCTGGTGTGGACCCTGGTCGACCGGTTGGTCTGGCTGGACGAGATCCCGGTCGTGGTCGACCCGGTCATGGTGACCGCCGCGGGTGACGCGCTCGGGGGCGACGAGGAGGCCGTGGTCGCCGTCCGGGAAGGGCTGCTGCCACTCGCCTCGGTGACCACCCCGAACGTGGCCGAGGCGCGGCTGCTGACCCGGCTGCCCGAGGAGACGCCGCCGGCGCGGCTGGCCGAGGAGCTGGTCGAGCTGGGGGCGGGGGCGGCGCTTCTCACCGACGTCTTCCCGGACGAGCCGGAGGTCTGCGACTGGCTCTTCGACGGCGAGAAGCACCACGAGCTCCGCGGCGCGCGGGAGGACACCCGGTGCGTCCACGGCGCCGGTTGCGCGCACTCCGCGCTGCTGACGGTGTCGCTGGCCCGTGGCGTGCCGCTGGCGGAGTCGGCGCAGTGGGCGCAGGAGTCGGTCCGGTTGGCGATCCGGCACGGCGACGCGGACATCGGCACCGGCCGCCACCCGGTGAACGTGCTGGACCGGTCCGCCGGATGGTGACCAGGTCACCGGGGGACGAGCAGCCCCCCGATGCCGAACACCTCGCACAGCAGCTGCCGGATCTGTTCGGCCTCCCGCTCGGTGCAGTCGACCAGCACCTTAATCTCGACATCGCGCTTGATCCGGTCGGCCGTGACGAAGAACCCGGTGACCCCCGTGCCGGTGGCGGAGCCACGGAACACGTCGATCCCGCCGCCGTCCCCGCTCGTCGTCCCGTCGAGGTAGCCGTAGTCGACCGGGTACACGGCCTGCGGCACCCGAGGATGCACCGAGTCCTTCGGGCGGTCGATGACCACCGTCGACTCGGCCACCAGCAGGTCGAGATTCTCGAAGAGCCGGGCGCCGCTCACCCACTCACCCTACCCGCCAACCGCCGAGAGTCCACGGAGGACGGTTACGTGACAGCTGAACGAAACTCCCGCTCGATGCTCGAACGCGGGTTGTCCATCCTGCGTTGTTTCCGTCCTGGCGAACAGGATCTCCCGCTCACCGAGATCGCGCGCCGGGCCGACCTGCCCAAGACCACCGCGCACCGCATCGTCGCCGAACTCGTCCGCGGTGACATGCTCGAACGCAGCAACCGGGGGCTGCGGCTTGGTCGGGGCCTGTTCATGCTGGCGGTCCGGGTGCCCCACCAGGTCACCCTGAGCAACATCGCCGGGCCGCACGCCGAGTGGCTGCACCGGGCCCTGCGGGCGAGCGCCTTCGTGTTCGCCGTGGACGGTGCCGGGCCGGACGCCGCGCTGGTGCACTCCGCGCGCCAGGACCACAGTGTGGCGGAGACCGAGGTGTCCGTGCTGGCCGCGACGCGGGTGGTGCGCGCGTTCGCCAGGAGCGAGGTGGCCGGTCTCGTGGCGTCGACATCCCAGCTGCGCGCCCAGGGCTTCGCGACCCTGCGCAGCCGGGACGCCGTCGGTATCGCCGCCCCGGTGCTGACCACCGCCAGCTCACCGGTCGGCGTGCTCGCCGTGGTCGGCCCGATCGCGCGGTTGGACCCGCGCTCGGCCGTCGAGCACCTGCGGGCCGCGTGCGCCGCGATCTCCCGCGCCCTGGCGCACGGTCCGGAACTGGTCGCGCCGCGCGACGCCGGGCGGGCTCAGTCCTTGCCGGCGACGAACAGCGTCGGCAGCAGCCGACCGGCCAGGTACTCCGTCCAGGCGGCCGACAGCGTGTCCCGGATGCGGGCGGTCGAGTCCTCGCCGTAGATGCGGGCGACGCTGCCGTGGAACACGCGCAGCACCTTCAGCCGTTCGGCCAGCAGCGCGGTCGCCCACGAGGTCAGGTCCTGGCGCCGCACCCCGACGAACCCCGCCCGGTCGAACTGGTCGAGCCGGTCGGGCAGCGCGGTGGTGAAGAAGACCTCGGGCGGGTGCACCCGGCGGAACGCCGCGCTGGGCGCCACCCCGGCGGGCGTCAGGCTGACCTCCTCGGTGAGCACCAGCCGGCCGCCGGGGCGCAACAGCCGCCACGCCTCGCGTACCACCGCGCCGGGGTCCGGGAAGTGCGGCATCGACCCGGTGATCCAGACCGCGTCGAGCGCGCCGTCCGGCAGCGGGACCTCGGTCGCCGACGCGCAGAGCTCGGTCATCGTGCCGCGCCCCTGCGCGCGGCTGATCCCCGCGCTGACCGCGCAGTGCTCGGCGACCAGGTCGACTCCGTAGGAGCGGCCGACGACCAGGCCGCCCTCGGTCAACCGGTCGACGGTGTAGCGCAGGGCGCCGCCGAACCCGCTGCCCAGCTCGCACACCCCGACCGGCGCGCCGACCGGGCCGAGCCCGTCGATGACGGCGGCGGCCACCCGGTCGCACCCCTGGGGGCCGAAGTGTCCCATCTGGTCGAGGCCGAGCAGGCCGGCCGGCCGCGCGTCCCCGGTGAACTCCACAATGGACTGTTCAGTGTTCGCCCAGTCGTGCAGTGCCGGGAACAGCTCGCGGTGGTAGCGGTACTGGACCTCGGCCTGGTGTTCGATGGTCACGGCGTCTCCCCCGCGGGTACGCGGTAGTCGTCGGGCACCGCGGCGCAGACGGCGTCGAGCAGGGCGAGCGCCTCGTCGACGTCGGCGTCCTTGGCGACCAGCGGGGGCAGCAGCCGCAGCACCTCCGGCCGGCCGAGGCACGGCGACACGATCAGTCCCCGGCGGCCGAGTTCCATCAGGACCTCGCCGGCGGCGGCCGGCGTCGCGAACTCCACGCCCCACAACAGGCCCCGGCCCCGGATCCCGGTGACCAGCGCCGGATGCCGGCTCGCCAGCCGGTCCAGTCCGGACGCGAACAACCCGCCGAGACGCACGCCGTGCTCGGCCAGCTCCTCGATCGCGGCCAGGGCGCCGCGGCCGGCCGCGGCGCCGAGCGGATGCCCGGAGAAGGTGCTGGTGTGCACGAACGGGTCGGCCGCCAGCGGCGCGTACAGCTCGGGGGTCGACACGACGGCCGACACCGGCTGCACGCCGCCGCCGAGGGACTTGCCGAGCAACACGGCGTCCGGCGTCAGCTCGGCGCCGACAAGCCGAGGACCGCAGCGGCGCAACCCGGTCTGGATCTCGTCGACGATCACGAACGCCCCGTGCGCCCGCGCCTCGGCGGCCAGCGCCCGCAGGAACACCGGGTCCAGGACGCGGACGCCGCCCTCGCCCTGGACCGGTTCGACGATCACCGCGGCCACGTCGTCGCCGGCGAACGCGCCGGGCACGGCCGAGACGTCCGGCGGGATGTGGGTCACCCCGCCAAGCAACGGTTCCAGCGCGGCCCGGTAACGGTGGCTCCAGGTGGCGGCCAGCGCGCCCATCGACTTGCCGTGATACGCCCCCTCGACGGCGATCACCCGGTGCCGGCCGCCGGCCAGCCTGGCGAGCTTCAGCGCCGCCTCCACCGCGTCGGAACCGTTGAGCCCCAACCACACCTTGGTCAACCGCGGCAGAGCGACCCACTCGGCCAGCGCCTCGGCGAAGGCCGCGGTCGCCGGGTTGCCAAGCACCCGGGTGGACACCGGCATCGCGTCCAGCTCGCGGCGCACCGCCGCCAGCACGGCCGGGTGGCGCTGCCCGAGCAGGGTGACCGCGTAGCTGCCGAAGTCCAGCGCGGTCCGGCCGTCGGACAACCGGACGCGGACGCCGGTCCCGGTGTCCTCGACGGCGCCGGCGCCGTTCACGCCGTACAGCAACGCCAGTTGCGGGGACTGATGGCGGCGCAACGCGTCGAGGGTGCCCCTCGGGGTAGCCATGGCCCCCCTTCCGGGGGCGAAGTCGGCCCCGTTGGGCCACTTATACCGCCAGGCCCCACGACCGGAGAAGGCGTGTTCCGGCTGTCGGAACATCCGTTGAGCAGCCTTCGGGATCTTGACACCATGTCCGAACGCTCACGGTGCGCGCGAGGGGGCCTTTGATGGCAACGAAAACGTCGAGTGTCGCGTTCCCCGGGATCGAGGTCCTCGACGCGCGCCTCGACGACTTCCTCGCGCTGCGCGGAATAACCAGGGACGCGGTGCTCGCGGAGACCGACCAGGGCATGGGCCAACCGCTCCTCGCGGTCGCGGCGGGCTCGGTGCTCGCCGGTTTCGGCAACGTGCGCAGCGATCTGGACCTGCACGTGTTGGTCGAGAACGACCGCCTCACCCGGTTTCCCATCCAGTCCCACGAGCACGGCACGCTGATCGACGTGGCGATCCGGCGGGCAAGCACCGTACTGGCCAACGCCACCGCGCTGCGCACCGAACCGTGGCCGCGGTTCGCCGGCGTCACCGAGGAGGCGTGGAACCACCGGCGGCGCACCCTGACCACGGTCTCCCGGCTCGCCATGGGGCTGCCGCTGGTGACCACCGAACCGTGGGACGAGTGGTACACCGGGCTACGCCAACCGTGGTTGCCCGACGCGCTGCGGCAGTGGTGGGTGGTGGAGGCGCACCGGCTCGCGCAGGCCGCCCGCTGGCTGGCCGGGACCAGACCGCTGGCGGCGATGGTGCGCGCCCGCGAGGCCGTGTTGGCCGCGCTCAGCGCCTACACGACCGCGAGTGGCGAGCTGTACTTCGCCGCGAAGTGGGCGCCGGAGAAGCTGAAAGTCCTGGGGGACAACGAGAATCTGGCGCTGCTGCGCGCGGTGCTCGATCCGGGTGACCCCAGCGACCGGGTGCCGTTCTGCCTGGACGCGGTGCACCGGCTGGTCGGCGCTGGCGACGGACTGCACTGCGTGCTGCGCTGGGCCACCGGCGTGCACGCCGACCAGCTCGACGACCGCACCGTCGTGGACCGCTGGCAGCTGCGCGCCGTCGAGGTCCGGCGGCGCGGGCTGCCACCGACCGGCACCGACGAGGTCGTCTGGTCCGGTCCGCTCGACGCCCCGCTGCCGGCGGAGCTGGCTTTTCTGTTCCCGCACAACATGATGTGGCTCGGGGTCGCGCACCCGGAGGTCGCCAGGTGAACCAGCACACCGGAACCGCCGACCCGGTCGACCTGCGGCGGCTGCTCACCTTTCGCGCGCACGGCGCGGCACGCCTGCTGCTTGGCTGCCGGTCACGCATGGAGGACGTCGAGGGCGCCGTGGCCGCCGAGCAGACCGAGGTCGCGGTGCTGATGGCCTACGACCTGGTACAGCTGTCGCTGTCGGTGCGCGGGCTGCGGACCGCGGGCGAGTTGGCCTACGCCAACCACGAGGCCGCGTTCGACCCGTTCCTCGGGGTGCCGGCCGATGAGGTGGCGGCCGGTCTGGCGCTGGTGGCGGAGGGCCGGGACGCGACCGGGGAGCGGGGCGAGCGGTGGCTCGACCGGTTGCGCGAACACTGTGCCGACAGCGAGGCCCAGCTCGGCTACGCCGAACCGCTCCCGGACGTGCGGTCAGGAAGCGGGCTGATGAAGGGCTTCAAACTCGTCCGCGGCTGGCAACCGCTGTTGGACCGGGTCGGACTCCCGCCGGTGCTGCCCGACGCCTGGACCCGTCGTGCCGACTGACCAACCCGGCCCCCGGCTGTCGGTACGCGGCGTGCGCAAGCGGTACGGCGACCTCGTCGCGCTCGAGCACGTCGACCTGGAGATCGAGCCGGGCGCGGTCGTCGGCCTGCTCGGCCACAACGGCGCCGGCAAGACCACGTTGCTGTCCGCGATCGCCGGTCTGGTGCGGATCGACGGCGGGCAGATCGAGGTGTGCGGGCACTCGGTGGCCCGCGACCCGCGCCGGGCGCGCCGCGCGCTCGGCCTGGCGCCCCAGGAGCTGGGCGTCTACCCGCCGCTGACCGTCCGGCAGAACCTGGGGTTCTTCGCGGAGCTCGCCGGGCTGCGCGGCGGGCGGGCGGGCGCCCGGATCGAGGAGGTCGCCGAGGCACTCGGGTTGACCGCACTGATCGACCGCCGGGTCCACCAGCTCTCCGGTGGGGAACAACGCCGGGTGCACGTCGCGCTGGCCCTGCTGCACAAGCCACCGCTGGTCCTGCTGGACGAGCCGACCGCGGGGGTCGACGTGCGGACCCGCGGCCGCCTGGTCGACCACGTGCGGCACCTGGCGGCCACCGGCGCCGCGGTCTGCTACTCGACGCACTACCTGCCCGAGATCGAGGCCCTCGACTGCGCGGTGGCCGTGCTGCACCGGGGACGGGTGGTCGCCCGGGGTCCGGTCGCCGACCTCGTGCGCCGCCACGGCGACTCCGCGCTGGAGCTGGTCTTCGCCGGCCCCGCGCCGGAGCTGGACCTGCCGTGGCCGGTGGTCCGGCAGGCGCGGGTGCTGCGGATCCGGACCGACCAGCCGGAGATGGCCACCGGCCGGGTGCTCGGCGCGCTCGGCGAGGCGACCGAGCGGCTGTTGTCCATGCGGGTACTGCGGCCGAGCCTGGACAGCGTGTTCCTGGGGCTCACCGGACGCCGGGCCGACGGGGTGGACGATGGCGTCGAGCCGGTGGAAGCGACCCGCCGTGGGTGACGGCGCGCTGGTCAGGATGACCGCCGTCGTCCGGCAGGACTTCCGGTTGGCGCTGCGGGATCCGACGCCGCTGGTGATCCGCACCGTCATGCCGCTGCTGATCATGGCCTTCATGCAGCCGGTGTTCCGCTCGGCGCTGCGCGAGCACGACGTGCCGGCGGCCACCGGCGCGGAGCAGGCCGTGCCGGGCATGGCGGTGATGTTCCTGTTCTTTCTGGTCAGCACCACCGGTTTCGCGGTGTTCCGCGAGCACGGCTGGCACACCTGGGACCGGCTGCGGGCCAGCGCGGCGCGGCCGGTCGAGTTACTGGCCGCCCGCATGGTCATCCCGGTGGTCACCGCGATCCTCCAACTAGCCGTCGTGTTCGGCCTTGGCGCCGCGCTGTTCGACCTGCGGGTGACCGGGTCCTACCCGGCGCTCGTGCTCGTCGGGGTCGCGTTGGCGCTCAACGTCGTGCTGGTCGGGATGGCGCTGGTCGCGGTGTGCACCACCATCGCCCAGCTCACCGTGCTGGCCAACGTGCTCGCGCTGGTCTTCGCCGGTCTCGGCGGCGCGCTGACCCCACTGTCCACTTTGCCCGACTGGGCCGGCCCACTGGCCCCGGCGGTGCCCAGTTACTGGGCGATGCACGGTTTCTCCACGGTCATCCTGCACGGCGGCGACCTCGGCTCGGTGCTGGTGCCGACGGGCGTCCTGTGCCTGTTCGCGGCCGGCTTCGCCGCCGTGGTGCTGGTGTTCTTCCGGACGGCGGACCGGAAGCTCTCCTGGTCCTGAGGCCCCCCAACGCAACCGAGGAAAGGGGATCCACAGTGTCCACTCTGGTCGTCTTCGACTGCTTCGGCACCCTGCTGACCTCCGAGCCGCTGCCCGGCCCCGATGACCTCGCCACCGGCCTCGCCGCCACGCTGACCCTGGACCACCGGGTGGCCACGGCGGTGACGCGGCGGGTCTACCGCACGCTGTTCGAGGTGATGACCGACCCGGTCGCCAGCCAACCGGCCACTGTGGACCTACTGGCCGACGCGTTGCGCGAGCAGGACACGCACCGGGAACCGGCGGCGCTGGAGCGCGCGCTGTGGCGCACGCTGGGCTGTGAGACACCCGGCCGGTACCGGCCACACGAGCCGGTCGCGACGGCGCTGCGCCGCGCGGCCGAGGCCGGCCACACCGTACGGCTGCTGTCCAACTGCTACCTGCCGGGCAACCTCATGCGCGACCTGCTGCGGCGCTGCGGCGTGCCGGAGGTGTACGACCGGGCGCTGTTCAGCGCCGACGGTGGCCCGAAAAAGCCTGACCCACAAGCGTTCCGGTTGATCGCGGACGGGGACTTCGAGCGCAGGGTGATGGTCGGCGACTCGGTGGAGCTCGACCTCGCGCCCGCCGCGGCGCTCGGCTGGGAGACCATTCAGGTCACGCCAGGCGACACCGACCTCGCGCGGCTGTGCGACGCGCTGAAGGTGTGAGCGGGTCATGGAAAGCGATGGGGCGCAACCGCACCGGGCACTGCTCGACGCCGGCTGGAGCACGACCTGGACCCCGGCCGCGGTCCACGACGACGAGCCGGGACCGGACCGCATCCGGGGGCTGGCCGCCGCGGGGTACGCGGCCCTGCCGGTGCCGACGGAACTGGGTGGCTCCGGTGCTGGCCTGGCCGAGGTGGCCTCGGCGCAGCGCGCGCTCGGCCGGGTCGACCCCGCAGCGGCGGTGGCGCTGAACATGCACAGCTTCACCGTCGGGCTGATGGTGGACTACTGGAAGCGGCACCGGGACACCAGCTGGATGCTGTTGGAGGGCATCGCCCGGTCCGGGGCGCTGGTCGCCTCCGCCTTCGCCGAACCAGGTGGCAGCCCCAACTTCATGAGCAGCCGGTCCACCGCGGTGCCCACGACCAAGGGCTACCGCGTCAGCGGCGTGAAGTACCCGTGCTCGCTGGCCACCACCGCGTCCCTGGTCGCGCTGACCGCGCGGGTCGCCGACACCGACGAGGTCGTGCTGGCCCTGGTGCCCAGCGCCTCCCCCGGTCTGGACGTCGACGGCGACTGGCCATCGCTGGGGATGCGGGGCTCGGACACCGCCCGCCTGGTGCTGACCGACGTGGAGGTGGACGACCGGCTGGTGTTCCACCGGGGTCCCGCCGACGTCATCGACGACAACGTCGTCGACGGCATGGCCTGGTTCGCCGTGCTGCTGACCGCCACCTACCTCGGCGCGCTCACCGGCCTGCTCGACGTGGCCTACGACCAGGTCCGGCAGCGCGGCGCCTTCGGCCCACGGACCGCCCTGCTCGGCCGGGCCACCCGGCAGCTGCTCACCCTGGGCGGCGCCTGCCGCCAACTGGCCGCCGACGTGGACGCCTCGGCGATCACCGGGGAGGCGAAGCTGGCCGCGGCCGTCGCCATGCGGGCCGAGCTCAGCGACGTCCGCGACCGGGTGCTCGCGGCGCTGACCCCGGTGCTCGGCAGCCGGGTCTACGCCAGCGGCGGGCCGGCCGCCGCGTTCGCGGTCGACTCCCTGGCCGCCCACCACCACCCGCCGTCCCTGCTGGTCTGCGACGAGGTCGTGGGCGCCTTCGGCACGGGCCGGGAGATCACCTTCGACCCGGCGGGCTGACCGCGCCCGACGACGAGAGGAGAGCACGCCGCGATGCCGCACCTGGAGGTCGTCCTACCCATCAACGCCCCGGCGCCGCAGGCCTGGGCGGCCGTGATCCGCCTTGAGGACTACGCCACCTACATGGAGAACGTCGAGTCGGTGACCGTGCTCGGCGAGGACGCCACCGGCGTCCGGCGGACCGAGTGGTCGGTGCTGTTGAAGGGGTCGGTGCTGGAGTGGGTGGAGGAGGACCAGCTCGACCACGACGACATGGTCATGTCGTTCACCCAGGTCGCCGGCGACCTGGACGAGTTCGTCGGCTACTGGCGGGTCGAGGCCACCGGCGAGCACACCTCGACGGTCCGGTTCTGTGTGGACTTCGAGATCGGCATCCCGCTGCTGGCCGACATGCTCAACCCGGTCGCCACCAAGGCGTTGCGGGAGAACTCCGAACACATGCTGCGGGCCATCGAGCAGCGGATCGTGGCGGCCCGGTGACCCGCGTCCTGGTCACCGGCGCCACCGGGGCGGTGGGCGCGGCCGTGGTCCGCGCGCTGCGGGCCAGCGGGCGACACCCGCACGGGGTCAGCCGGCACGACCACGGTCCCGACCACTCCGTGTGGCACGCCGGGGTGGCCGACCCGCCGCCGGAGCTGGCCAGCCCGTGGGACGCGATCGTCCACTGCGCCGCCGACACCCGCTGGAACCTGCCCGACGACGAGGCGGCCAGGGCCAACGTCGACCCGCTGCTGGCAGTCCTGGCCATCGCCGGCCCGCGCACCCATGTCGTCCACCTGTCCTCGTCGTTCGCCACCGGGCTGCGGGGGGACGTGTCCTCCCCTGACCGGGCGGCCTACCGCAACTCCTACGAGTGGTCCAAGGCCACCGCCGAGCGCCGGCTGCGCGCGCTCCGCCCCGACGCCGACGTGGTCCGGTTCCCGCTGGTGGTCGGCCGGCGGACCGACGGCGTGCTCGACCGGTACAGCGGCTTCTTCTGGCTGCCGGCGGCGATGTGCAGCGGCGCCGTGCCCGCGCTGGTCGCCGAGGAGGACGGCCTGCTGGACATGGTCAGCACCGACGACGTCGCCGGGCATGTGACCCGGCTGCTCGACGCCGGGACGCCGACCGGAAACCGGCTGTCGGTGCTCGGCAGAGGAGCCGACGCGCCGCGCGTGGCGCAGGCGTTCGACCGCATTCTCGACGCGCTCAACGACTGGCGGACCGAACACGGCGCCGGCGCGCTGGACCGCCTGCCCTACGTCACCCCCCGGCAGTGGAACCGGTTCTATCTGCCGTTCGTCGAGGAGCACCTTGACCGGGCGCAGGCGCTGAAGGTCACCGCGTTCCGCGGCTACCAGGACTACCTGTCGATCAGCCGGCCGTTCGACGTGACCGTGGCGGTCCCCGATCTCACCGAGGCGCTCGAACTGTCAGTGCGGCGCTGGGCGGACACCCACCCGGCCGCCGCCCGCCGGGTTCCCCAACCCTGGAGCGCGCGCAGGCCCGACGCCGCCAGGGGCGGTGGCCGACGATGACCGGCACGGTGGTGCTGTCCGAGGTCGTGCTCCGGCCGCTGCGGCCCGCGTTCGACATCCTGCTCCGCGGTGTCCCGGAGCTGGTCGACGAGGTGTGCGGCTACACCGCGCCGTTCCTGGAGGCCGTGCCGGCCTCGCGCGGCCCGGCCTGGGTGGTGACGGTGCGCGAGTGCGGTGTCCCGGCCGCGACCGCCCCCAATGACGAGCCGGCACACGAGGTCCGATGGGACGCCGAGGCCAGGACGCTCACGGTGACCGCGCCGCCCCGCTGGCTGCCCGTCCTCGCCACCAGGAACCTGTGGACCCTGGTCCGGGCGGCCTGGGTGCGCGCCGGCGCCCTGCCGCTGCACGCCGCCGGCGTCGAGCTGGCCGGGGCCGGCATCGTGCTGGTCGGCGAGAAGTGGGCGGGCAAGACGACCGCGGCGCTGTCGCTGAGCCGCGCGCTGGCCGCGCGGTTCGTGTGCAACGACGACGTGCTGCTCACCCCGCGCCCCGACGGCCGGTGGGAGATCGTCGGCGGTCCGCGCTCGGTAGGGGTGCGCGCCGACTCGCTGGCCGAGCACCGCCCGCCGCTGACCGCGGCGGCCCTGGCCGGCGCCGCGGTCCGCCACCCTGGACGCCGCGAGGACAAGACGTTCCTCCTGCCGGCCGAGGTCGGCGCGCTCGGCGGCGACTGCCGGCCAACCGCGCCGTCGACCGACGTCGTGGTGGAGCTGCTGGCCGTCGACGGCGCGGTGAGCGAGGTCGAACGCCTGCGCGGGCGGGCGGCGGCCGACCTGGTGGCCGGTTACCTCGAACCCGAGGCCGACCGCCGCCAGCACGACCTGCTCGACGCGGTGGGCCGGCCCCGGCCGCTGGTCTCCGCGCGGACCGTGGCGTCGGTGGCCGACCAGGCGTCGGTGCTGCGGTACCGACATCCGCGCACCGGCTGGGTAAGCGATTTCCTCACGTTCCTGCTGGCGGAGACGGGATGAGTGGACAGCTGAGCGCGAGCCTCGGGGACGAGGTCTGGCACGACGTCGGGGACGCGGTGCGGCGCCACCTCGTGGCCAGGTTCGGGGTCGGGCCCGTGCGCGAGCTCCGGCCGAGGCGCGCCGAACTGCGGTCGGAGAACCGGTGGCTGTGCGCGGCGCGCGACGGCCGGCCGGCGCTGTTCGTGAAGGTGTACGTCCGGTCGGACCGCGGCGTGGTCGAGCAACGGGCGATGGCGGCGATGCCGGCCGGGCTGAGCACCCGGCTGGTCGGCCACGGCGAGGCCGCCGGGATCCGGTACTCGGCCTTCGCCTGGGCGGACCTGACCGAGATCGCGACCGACGCGGTGTTCGCCGAGGTCAGTGGCGACCTGCTGGCCCGGATGCACAACGCCCCGCCACCCTCGGCCCCGCTGCCGACCGAGCCGGTGACCGAGGAGTCCTACGCCGACACGGTGCGCACGCTCGCGCGGACCGTGCCGGACGTGTACGAGCAGGTGGCCGCCGACCTGTCCGGCCGGCGAGCCCGCGGCGTGGTCCGGGAGGCCGACCAGGTCGCCAGGGACACCCAGGAGGTCTTCCTGCACGGCGATCTCGCGCGCCGCAACACCGCCGTCGGCGACGCCGGGTACCTGCTGCTCGACCTGGAACGCGCCAGCGTCGGCCCGGCCGAGCTTGACCTGAACCGGGTCTGGGGCCGGGAGCTGGCGCCCCCGGCGAACCGCAGGCGCTTCCTCGACGCCTACCGCCAGGGCCGAGGACTGCCATCGACCTGGCCGAACCAGGCCCTGCTCCGGTTCGCCCAGCTGCGCTGCGGCGTGACGACCCTGGTGACCGCCCGGCGTCGGCGCGACCCCGAGTTCGCCGCCGAGGGCCACCGGCTGCTCCGGGACGTGCTCGGCTGACCGACGCGCTTTGTCCCCCGGAGGAGCTACCGGATTCGACATCTTCGGGGTGACGTTTCCCGACTCCGCCGCTGGCTAACTTCGTCGCCGTCACACAGCACTCGGAGGGCGATGGCGATGAGGATGGCGATGAGCACGACACGTAGTTCCCTGATACCCGGCCGGTTCGCGACAGCCATGGTGGTCCTGACCGTCCTCGGCCTGACCGCCTGTGACGCCGCGTACGAGGAGGACCGCCCGGCGCAGGAGCCGAAGAGCACGCCGGCGGCCGCCGACATCACGTGGGGACCGTGCCCGGAGCCGGCGCCGGGCGGGCGCCAGGACCCGCGACTCACCTGCGCGACCGTGCCGGTCCCGCTGGACTACGGCGACCCGGACGGCACGTCGATCGACCTGGCGATCTCCCGGCTGCCCGCCGCCGACGCCGCGAAGCGCCACGGCGTGCTGCTGCTGAACCCGGGCGGTCCCGGTCTTTCCGGTCTCGACATGCCGGCCACGATGGCACCGACGCTGCCGAAGTCCGTGCTGGCGGCCTACGACCTGATCGGCTTCGACCCGCGCGGCGTCGCCAACAGCACCGCGCAGAGCTGCGGCTTCACCGACCCCGGCCTGCCGGGCCACTTCCCCTATCCCGCCGCGGACGGCTCGATCGACCACAACGTCGAACTCGCCCGCGCCGACGCACGACAGTGCGCCGACACCGCCGGGGCGGACCTGGCGCACTTCACCACCGCCAACACCGCTCGCGACCTGGACCGGGTCCGCGAGGCGCTCGGCGAGGAGAAGATCTCCTACTGGGGCCAGTCCTACGGCACCTACCTCGGCACCGTCTACAGCTCCCAGTACCCGGACCGGACCGATCGCATGATCCTCGAGGGCAACGTCGACCCCACCGAGGTCTGGGCGGGCGAGGCGCGGCGTTGGGGCAAGGGCATGGCCGAACGGTTCCCCGACGCGGCCGCCGTGGCCGCCGCACAGCACGCCACCCTCGGCCTCGGGGGCACCGTCGAGGAGGTCACCGCGACCTACCTCGCGCTCGCGGAGCGGCTCGACCGCCAGCCGGCGCCGGTTCCCGGCACGTCCCAGGCGCTGACCGGGGTGCTGCTGCGCAGCGTCACCTATGCCCTGCTCATCGACAACGACACCCTGCCGGTGCTCGCCCAGTTCTGGCGGGCCGCCGCGAACCTGGCCGACGGCCGGCTCACCGAAGCCGACGGCGCGGTACTCCAGCAGGTGTTCGCCGAGGCGCCGCCCACCCCGGACGTCCCCGCCGACAACCAGGTGACCATGTTCCTGGCACTCACCTGCGGCGACGCCAAGTGGCCGACCGACATCGACACCTACGCCGACGACGTCGCCGCCGACCGCGAGGCCTGGCCGCTCACCGCGGGCATGCCGGCCAACATCTGGGCCTGCGCCTTCTGGCCGGCGCCGGCCGAACAGCCGATCACCGTGACCGACGACGGACCGCGCAACATCCTGATCCTGCAGAACCGCCGCGATCACGCCACGACCTGGGACTCCGCCGTCGGACTGCGCGACGCCGTCGGCGACCGCGCCGCCCTCGTCGGCGTCGACAACGGCGGCCACTACGTCTACCGAAAAGGCTCGGCCTGTGCCGACACCGTCACCATCGACTTCCTGGTCACCGGCGACCTACCCGAGCAGGACATCGACTGCGCCGATGTCGCCGGCGGTCAGCGATGACCACGGCGTCCGGCTCGCGGGCTGCGCACCGGTACGACCGCTACCTGCGGTGGCCGCTGGTCTGGCTGGTGATCGGGATCGTCGGGGTCGGCGCGGTGTCGGCACTGTCGGCGAGCGGGTCGCCGGTGCTCGCGGTCGTCGCCGCGGTGGCCGCGGTCGCCGTCTACTGGGCGGTCATGCGGTATGTCGCGCGGCGGGGCACGCCGGAGATCGCGCGCGCCAGGGCCGGGCGGCACGCGGTGCTCGGCATCGGGCTCGGCGTGCTGTTCATCGGCGCGTCGATGCTCATGGTGGTCACCGAGTTCTCGTTCACCGTGGCCTCCGGGAGCGCCATGGCGACCGTGGCGGGCATCGTGGCGACCCAGCTCGGTGCGGCGGTGACCGAGGAGCTGATCTTCCGCGGCCTGTTGTTGCAGGCGCTGGAGAAGCTGGGCGGCAGCTGGCTGGCGCTGGCGATCACCGCGATCCTGTTCGGCGCCATCCATCTGACCAATCCGGGCGCCACGCTGTGGACCGGGTTCGCGATCGCGGTCGAGGCCGGGGTGCTGTTGGGGGCCGCGTTCCTGTGGCTGCGCAGCATCTGGCTGGTCACCGGCCTGCACTTCGCCTGGAACACCAGTGTCGCGTTGCTCGGGGTGCCGGTCTCGGGGCACGCCTCGCCCGGGTTGCTGGTCGCCGAGCCGACGGGACCGGACCTGCTGACCGGTGGTCAGTTCGGCATCGAGGGGTCGATCATGCCCGTCGTGGTGAGCCTGCTGCTCGCGGCGCCGATGCTCGTCGCCGCGCACCGGCGGGGCAACCTGGTCTCGCCGCGGCGGGCGCGTCGCTAGGCTCGTCGGATGCCGTTACCTGCCAGCGGGATCCTCATCGGGTGGCACAGCCGCTCACCGTCGACAAAGGACAGTGTGTTGACGGCGGCGGTGACCGTGTTGGCGTTCGTGCCGACCCTCGCGCACATCGGGCCGGAGATCGGCGATCTCCCCGCCCGCGAGCCAACCGGTGTCGGCGTGGTGCTGACCCTGGCGATGTGCCTGCCGCTCGTGGTGCGCAGCCGTCTGCCCGCGGTCTGCCTGTCGGTCGGCGGGACCGCGTTCGCGATCGGTCAGGTGCTCGGCTATCCGGACACGTTCGCCAAGATGGGGCTGCTGCTCGCGTTGTACGCCGCGGGTGCCCACCTGGCGCGCCGGCGCGCCCTGCTCGCCTCGGCACTGACCGCGGGTTATGCCGCGCTCGCGGTGAGCGTACACAATCTTGGCTCACCGCAACGGTTTCTGGACTTCGTCGCGTTCTACCTGATGATGGTGGTGATCTGGATGGCAGGGACCGGCGTGCGCCGATGGCGCGCGGAAGAGGGCGAACACCGCAGGCTGGCCGCCGAGGTGGCCGCGTCCGCCGAGCGGGCACGCATCGCGCGCGACCTGCACGACGTGGTCACCCATCACGTGACCGCGATGGTGGTCCAGGCCGACGCGGCGCAGTACCTGCTGGACACCGCGCCGGCACAGACCGGGACCGGCCTGCGGGCCATCAGCGACACCGGCCGCCGGGCGCTGACCGAGCTGCGGACCCTGCTCGGCATTCTGGAGGCGACCGGGGAGGCCACGGCCGCCGACCGGGCACCGGCCCTGGGGAAGGTCGCCGACCTGGTCGAGCAGGCCCGGTTGTCCGGCCAGCCCGTCGAGTGGACCGAGCATGGCGAGCACCGGCCCCGGTCGGTCGACGTGGAGCTGACCACCTACCGCGTGGTGCAGGAGGCGCTCACCAACGCGCTCAAGTACGCGACCGGCAACCCGACGAGAGTCCTGGTCCGACACGACGAGCGGCACGTCGAGGTCGAGGTGGTCACCGTCGGGCCCCCGGTCGACACCGCGGCCACCCCGTCCGGTGGCCGGGGACTGCGGGGACTGCGGGAACGGGTCCGGATGCTCGGCGGGGACCTGGTCTCCGGCGGCCTGCCAGACGACGGCGGCTTCCGCGTCTGGGCGATGATCCCGGGGAGTGCCCCGTGACCGACCCGATCCGGGTGTTGATCTGCGAGGACCAGGCGCTGGTGCGCACCGGGTACCGCACCATCTTCTCCGCCCAGCCCGACATGACGGTCGTCGGGGAGGCCGAGGACGGCCGTGCGGCGGTGGCGGCGGCCAGGCGGTTGCGCCCGGACGTGATCGTGATGGACATCCGGATGCCCGTGCTGGACGGCATCGAGGCGACCAGGCAGCTCGCCGGTCCCGACGTCGAGGCACCGGGGAAGGTGCTGGTCGTGACCACCTTCAACGTCGACGAGTACGTCTACGAGGCGCTGCGCGCCGGCGCGAGCGGGTTCCTGCTCAAGGACACGCCGCCGGCACAGCTGGTGGACGGCATCCGCACGATCGCCGGCGGCGAGTCCCTGCTCGCCCCCGCGGTCACCCGCGAGCTGATCGGCCACTTCGCCGAACGGCTGCGGCCGGCCGACCGCCCGGCGCGCGACGCCGTCGTGCGCGCGCTGGCCCGCCGGGAGCTGGAGGTGCTCACCCAGCTCGCGGCCGGCCGGTCCAACGCCGAGATCGCCGCCGAGCTGGTCATCTCCCTGGAGACGGTGAAGACCTACGTGTCCAGGATCCTCACCAAGCTCGACCTGCGCGACCGGGTCCAGGCCGTCGTCCTCGCCTACCGGATCGGCCTGGTGGCCAACCGCGACTGACGCCTCACGCCGCCGAGTGGGCCAGCCAGTGCTCGGCCAGCTCCCGGTCGCCGGTGACCGTGACCTGGTCGGCCGCCAGCCTGCGGGTGACCACCAACAGCAGTTTCTCGACGGTGCCGGTGAGGGTCGTGTCGGCGGCGGCCGTGGCGCGGGTCCACCGCACGCCGTCGGGGGTGCGGGTGATCAGCCAACCGGTCTCGTCGTCGGGGCGGAGCTGGAGGGTCTGGCCGGTGCCGCGCAGGTGCGCGAAGGCCGGCTTGATGGTCTCGGCGACCGGGTCGGACAGCATCTCCAGCCACTCGCTGATCGCGTCGGCCGCGAGGTCCTGCTCGGCGTGGAACGTGGTGCCGGTGGTCAGCGCGGCGTCGGCGTGATGCACGGTGGTGTCGTGCAGCATCCGGCGCAGCCAGAAGCGGGCCGTGCCGGGGCCGAAGAAGGTCCACACCGGACGCTCCCCGGCGGCCAGCGCCGCGTCGGCGAGGGCCTCGGCGCCGTGCTTGAGCCAGTCCGGCCATTCGGTCTGCTGGCCGGGGTCGGCGGCCACCGGGTCCGGCACCGGGGACGGCCCGGAGTTGATGATGTCGGCCGCCCAGCGGTGGGCCTGGCCGATGTGGCCGACGAGCACCCGCAGTGGCCACTCCGGACAGGTTGGCACCATGGCGTTCGGGTCGGCGCCGGCCACCGTGGTGGCGAAGCCGGCGGTACGGTCGTGCAGTCCGGTGACGAGTCGTGCGACATCCATGGCCGTACCGTAGGAACTCCACTCGGCTGGAGGTTCAACCGTTGGTGACCGGAGACACACTCGGGATCGGTGAGCTGGCGCGGCGGACCGGCGTGCCGGTGCGCACGATCCGGTTCTACTGCGACGAAGGGCTGCTGGCGCCCGCCCGCAGCGTCGGCGGGCACCGGCGGTTCGACACCGCGGCGGCCGACCGGCTGACCATGATCCGGCGGCTGCGCGGCCTCGGGCTCGGCCTGCCGGCGATCGTCGACGTGCTCGTCGGCCACCGCTCGCTCGCCGACGCCGTCGCCGGCGAACGGGCCGCGCTCGACCGCGAGGTGGCGTCGCTGGCCTGGCGCCGCTCGGCGCTGCGCGCGGTGGAGGAGGCCGCACCCACCGACCGGGCCGCCCGGCTGGAGCTGCTGTCCTCGGTGCGGGACGGGTCGGCCGCGCACGACACCCTGGTCCGCCTCTGGCGGCCGATGGCCACCGGGCCGATCCCGGCCGACACGGTGGCGATGTTCCTGGAGATCGGCGCGCCCCGGCCGCCGGAGACGCCGACGCCCGCGCAGGTCGTCGCCTACGCCGAGCTGGTGTTGCTCGCCGCCGACCAGGCGCTGGTCGCCCACCTGCGGGCCAGCACGCTGGTCAACCACGACCGGATCGCCGACCTCGGCGCGCTGCACGCCGCCGTCGGCGCGGCCTGCGAGCTGGCCTTCCCGCAGGTGGCGCCCGGCGCGCGGCCGAGGCCGGGGCGCCG